>DATDAG010000532.1:0-2132 GCA_036525495.1 Anaerolineales bacterium | reverse complement strand
TCACTGCCACCGAGCTGGACGGGAAACTTTATGTCGGCGCAGGAACGGAAGGCAATCTCAGAATTTGGATACCATAATATTTACCCGCTAAGCGCGCGAAGTTCGCTAAGAAGTAAAAGACTTTGCGATCAAATTCTACGCCTGCGTCACAGGCTTGACCGCCATCCGATTCGCTAAATAATTTTCCACCGCAAAGATGATCAACGCCACCCACACGATGCTGAAACCAATAAAGCGTGAAGTGTCAAAAGCCTCTTTGTAAATGAACACTCCGATCAAAAACTGGATCGTCGGAGCAATGTACTGCAACAATCCGACAATCGTCAGCGGGATTTGTCTCGCCGCGGAGGCAAACATCAAAAGCGGAATCGTCGTCACCAAGCCTGCGCCAATCAGGAATAGGTCTATTGATACGTCCTTACTCAGGAATGCACCTATACCATTGAAACCCAAAGCAGCAATATAGATTACAGCAACCGGAAAAACGATTCCCGTTTCAAGCGTTAACCCATGCAAGGAACCCAGCGGAGAGAGTTTCTTTACAAAGCCGTACAAACCAAATGTAAAAGCAAGTGAAAGTGCGATCCACGGCAAACGTCCATAGACAAAGGTCAGATACGTCACACCGATCGCTGCCAAACCTATCGGGATCCATTGCATCGCTCGCAATCGTTCACCAAGAAACACAACACCCAGTAAGACATAGAACAATGGATTGATAAAATAACCCAGACTGGTTTCAACCACAAAGCCTGCGTTCACTCCCCACACATAGATCAACCAGTTGAATGAGAGTAACACTGATGCGATCGTATAAACACCGATCGTTCGCCAATTCAATGCGGATGCGCGGAATTTCCGCCACTGTCCACGTGCTACAACATATATCAACAATAAAATAAAGGACCAACCAATGCGATGCCCGATCACTTCCAACGCAGGTACATCGATCAATAACTTCCAATAGATCGGGAAGAACCCCCAAAGTACATACGCGCCAATTCCGTACAATATACCTTTGTTCATAATTCTCCTATTGGCTCTGAGTATAATTCCATTATGTTCTTTTTAAACCTGCTATCTTTCATGCTCTCGCTCTGGCTTGGTCTCTTCCTCCTCGTCCGCGGGCCGCATGCACGCCTGCGTCTCACGGCACTTGGGCTACTCTTCTATGCCTCTGCATTGATCGTCAACATCGAAAGCCTTTCGCTCGCACTCCGTCTGCTTCCGCCCATTCTATGGGTCGGCGCGATCCTGCACCTCGACCAACGCATCATCGACAACCACCCCATCCTGCACAAACTCTGGCTGTGGCTGCTCATCCCAGTGACGCTTCTTCTTGGGATATTCTTTCTCTTCAACCCATCCGCCTCTCGGGACTTTCCCTACATCTGGATTTCACTCTTCATCGGACTCACGCCTCTTATCTGGACCCTCATCCTGGTGCGCGACTATATAAATTTATTTCAGCCCAATCAGATCACTGGCATTCTGATCATCGCCACGATCTTCTTTGGTCTCGGTGAGGGATTCCTACTCTTCCCCACAGACTGGCTTCCGCAGGAATATATGTTCCCCGCCATCGGTTTGGACCTGCTCTTCCTCGGCTTCTGCATCGCCTGGTTCGACGCATTCGATGAAGGCGAAACTTTCCTGCCCGATATGATTCGCTCCTTCGTGTTGACATCCATCATTGTGTTGATCTTTGCAGGGCAGGTCGGTTTTGTGATCGCCATCCAAACGGGTCTCACAGACGGGATGAAAATCCTGCTGACAACAACCGTGCTTGCGTCCGTGCTGATCGCCATCTTCGGCAGTTCCCTGCAAAATCTTTTGGATGGATTCGCGTTCTCACGCAACCCATCCGTTCGGGAGGAGAGAAAGCGTCTCGTAACTGAATCAGTTATCCTGTCCAGAAAAGACGCGGGTATCGATCTGTCGAAGTTGAATGAAAACGAAAGGTCCCGTCTCACGCGGCGAGCGCTCAGTCATTTTGGAAATCTGAATCGCCTGGCATCCAATCCGCTGACACAACTGCCAGCTATCGAATCGAGGATCAAGGAGCGAGATGTCCCCGATACGACGCTCGACCGCGCGAACGAATTGAAATCAATGCTGACGGAATCGATCCT
>DATDAG010000531.1:0-3848 GCA_036525495.1 Anaerolineales bacterium | reverse complement strand
CATTGGGGCGGTAGAGGTCGTCTTCCGTATAGATGGGGGGCCAGTTCAATTCGTTCGCGATCTGCGCGCCTGTGCCGGGGATGATCTGCATCAACCCGCGCGCGCCTGCGGTGGAGCGGACAAATCCCTCGAACAGGCTCTCCTGCCGAATAACGCTGAACATAAAAAGTGGATCGAGATCGTATCGTTCCTCCTCGGGCAGGATCAGTTCCCGGTAATATAAGCCATAGCGGACGTAGTGGAAATACGCCGGGGCGGTCAGCGAAGCGGATTGACTCTCCAAGCCAGCCAATGTCAACACCTCACGTATCGTAAAGATCGCTGTACGATACAAACCGATGTCCAGCAGATGATTGGCGAGACGGAAACTCTCAGTGGGATTTAGCTTTACAGATTCTCTCAAGGCCTCGAATTCGCGGCGTGCTTCATCGAACATGCCCAATTCCCACAACTCTGTGCCGCGAATGAACCGGGCGTCCTGGGCGAGCGGGCCAGGACCTGAAAGGTCTGTGTCTGTGGGCAGCCCAAAAGTGATGCGAACCCATACTTCGGCATCTTTCCTTTCTTTCTCGAGGTCAATATCGAGATTGATCGATGGCGGAGATTGAAAAACGGGTCTCTTCAGGAGGATATCTTGTGCGCGCAGGCTGTAGTATCCGGTGGGATCGGTTACTTGAGCCTGCTGCCATGATCTTTCAGCCGAAGTCTTGTCACCTAGTTTTTCTTGAGTTTTACCGATCCAAAGGTAAACGCGGGCGAGGTCTTCCGCTCGCGTTGAGAGGATCAGGTCTCGTTGAAAGAGGGTGAGCGCGCCGGTGAAATCGGAGAGACGGTAGCGTGTGATCCCTGCCAGGAAGAGCGCATCCGGTACCTGTTCGCTGGAGGGATATTCGTTTGCCACACGCTCCCATATCTGTGAGGCGTCTTCCAGGTTGCCATTCCTTTCGGTGACACGGGCGGCGCTCATCAGGAAACCCGGAGCGGAGGATGATGTGGGGACGGCGGTTACAAATTCGAGGAAGGTTTTCACGCCCGCTTCATACTCGCCTTGAACTGCCCATTCAAGAAAAGCCTTTTCCTCCCATGCGTCAGTCCAGCGCGGATGGGCTGGATATGCCTTGATGAAATTATCGTGTGCAAGGATCGCGTCTTGCGTGCGTCCCATTTCACGCAGGGTCAGCGCGCGGTAGTAAGATGCGGTCCCGTCGTTGACGGGATTTTCTGCAATATATCGGTCCAATGCGACAAGCGCAATATCATATTGTTCGGCGAAGTAGTCCACAATCCCGCGGTCGAGATCGCTGACCGTAACGTTCGCGTTCACAAGTTCGATCAACGCGAGATAAGAGTAATACGAAAGTGGGTAGTTCTCAACTGCATGTAAATAACGCGCATGGGCTTCGCTGGTCTGGTTGAGCCTGACGTGTGTGTTGCCGGCAAAATATTCCATTTGAGCGCGTACATAATCGTTTGTGGCGGCGTTGAAGATCTGGTCGTACAGGGATAATGCCCCGGCGAAGTCGCCGAAGGCAAATCGGGATTGGGCAATTTTGATTTGCAGGGTCAGGTCATCGTCCAAGCGCGAAACGTTAAGCGCGGCAGTGTAGGCGTTCATTGCATTGGTGTAGTCCCCGGCTTCGTAGAGTGCATCGCCGCGATAGTCCTGAACGTATGCATCCAGGACCCCCGGTACGCGGGTCAGGTAGGTGTTGTAAGCGTCCGCTGATGGCAGGTATTGTTCAAGTTCATAATACGCGCGACCCATCAGAAAATATGCGCGCGCAGCGTAGGTGGATTCCGGGTAATCGTTGGTAAGCCGTGTGAGGTTTTCGACTGCAAGTTGGTAGCGTTCATCTTCGAGTTCGGTCCGACCCAATCCCCAGAGCGCGGCGGCTTGTACGGCTCGATCGGTTGACTCACCGAACGCCGCAAGATATTGTTCGCGCGCCTGATCGTAGTCACCAAGGAATAATGAACGGTCTCCCGCTTCAACGCGTATCACAGGGACCGGTGTTGGGAATGAGATTGAAGTTGGTGATGGCGGCAGGGTTGGGGACGGTCCTGCGGTGACAGTGGGTGATGATGTTGGCTGGGGGGTAGTTGGGACAACCTGGCAGGCGGAAACGGTAAGAACGATCCATAACCAGATAATCTTTGTTGGAAGTTTCATGCGAACCTTATAATGGATGCGAAGTGGGGTGTCAATGGATGCCATTTATTTCGGTGGTTGAAGACCAATTCCCTTATTGTATTTGGTGTTGCAAACATGATCTTTTAACTAAGTTGTCTGACCTTTTGTTCCAGGTGTCGTATTTTCGTTTTGGTAAGCCTAACAAGGTTGCAAGTGGTAAGGCTTTTGGGGGACTTGTATTTTCTACCATCTTGGATACAATAGAAATAGTTCTGAGGAAGATCCTCAGTGAAAACCAAAACAATTATTCAGAAAGGAATTACAATCATGTTATTCGCTCCCAAGGAAAAAGGTCAAGGTTTGGTTGAGTACGCGATCATCCTTGCGCTCGTCGCCATCGTTGTGATCGCTGTCATGCGCCTGCTCGGACCGAAGATCGGCAATACCTTCAGCTCGATCAACAACTCCCTGAACGTGTAATTCACACGCTCAGGCAACAAGAAACCCCGTCGAAAGACGGGGTTTCTTGTTGCCTGAGCATATTGAATTTCAGTTTTAGCTATGAGCCTTCGAACTTGAACGATACTTTTAATTTGGCCCTATATGCAGTGATCTTGCCTTCTTCTAGGACCATATCCAATTCGACGACCTCGGCAACGCGCAAATCACGCAGTGACTTGGATGCACGCTCCACCGCAACTGAGGCGGCTTTCTCCCACGATTCAGTGCTAGTTCCTACCAATTCGATAACTTTATATACGCTGTCTGCCATTGTTCTCTCCTTTTTGTGTTGGGGACTGTAAACACTATACATTATTATTGATGGAAAAACAACTATTTTGTCTTCGTCCTCACGTCTACAGCAACTGATCCCTTGCCAAACACGCGCAAAGGATTGATTTCGATCTCTTCGATGGATTCGTTTTCTACCGCAAACCATGATAATTTGACAAGGACATCGACAACCGACTCCTCGTCTACAGGGGGGATGTGGCGAAAACCTTTTAACTTTCTACCAGCCCAGGTCTTGCGGATCATTTTTTGCGCCTCAACCTGATCCAGCGGTGCTAAAGCAAACGCGACATCTTTGAGTCCCTCCACTTCCACGCCGCCGGAACCAAACATCATCAATGGTCCAAACTGCGGATCACGAACCATGCCAACGATGACTTCCTGCCCGTCAGGGACTTGTCGTTGAACGTGGACTCCGTCAATGCGTGCATCCGGTTCCGATGTTTTGGTTCGTTCCACGATTTGCGTATACGCATGCTGGAATGATTCAGCATCTTGGATATCGAGAAGGACACCCCCAATATCTGACTTATGCAAAATATCAGGCGAAGCGATCTTCAGCACAACGGGATAACCAAGTTCGTTTGCTATTGTTACAGCTTCGGTTTCATTGCGTGCGAGTTTCATCGGCGCGGTTGGGATTTCGTATGATGCGAGAAGTTCGTCTGGTGGAGTGTTGACTGCGGACGGCTGACGACGGACCACATTTTCTTCGGTGATCAATGGTCGGCGGTCAAGGAACTCGACTCGTTTGGATAATGCGCTCAATGCCGATGCCGCACGTTCGGGAAAGGGAAATGTTGGAACGTTCGCGCGTTGGAAAGTTATTGCTGCTTTTTCGATGAGTGTTGATCCGGGTAACGAGATAACAACTGGCTTATCAAATTGTCGAATGACTTCAATCAATTTCTCTGAAACGATTTCC
>DATDAG010000530.1:0-2454 GCA_036525495.1 Anaerolineales bacterium | reverse complement strand
GGGGTGTGTCAGGCTTGTCCCGCTTTATAACCATATTGGTCTCAATGACCATTCGAGACATCAAGACACTTTGGGGATTTCGTGATCATTATCTTCAAATACGTCTTGAGTACCATCATCATAGAGCACAACAATTCTCTTACTCTCAAGAATGGACACAATCCTTTTTTCAGATCCCGGATCAGGCGACGGGGGCGGTATGATCGGCCCATTATCTTTCAAGGTGCAATATCTTCTTCCCAAATGGATAACGGCAACCCACTCACCATTCCCCAGATTGAGCCAGGAATCTCCCCTCTTGACAAGATCTCCATCAGCGGGAGCAACCCAAAGCTCATCTCCCATCATAACAACCCCTGCATCCTCTGTTCGCAACCTGTCGGCATAAACAGAATGATCAGCCCGTATTGATATTCTCGAACTACTCACGGCTTCATACCGGTATTCACTTGGCATCGGATCATCTCCATTCTCAGCATAAACTAACAGGAATTGCGGCAGGTATCTTTGAACGCCACCCGGGTTTTCAGGCGTGTTGATCAACTCGAAGTTCATTACAGCGGTCGAATCGCCTCCGCCACCTTCATCAAACGCAACAACCGCGCCGTATTCGATCATAATCTCAGCAACCTGCAAGAGCGTCATACCCTCATTGGGATATGCTCCCTCACTTGTAAGGCGCATGTGGTGACCATCAGCATTTAAGCCATCAATAGACCGTGAATGACCTTCGGTATATTTTGGCTCTGTTCCATACAGGTAACTTTTCACCACCCTATCTTGTACAAGGTAGCGAAGACCAGAAATGGCATGTTTGACATTGCTTATTTCTCTGTGATCAATTCTCAAGGTACCGTTGTTCAAGATCATCAATGATGGTACCAGTTCATTGCGCGGGACATATACAACCCCATTACTGACAGAGTAATCTTTCGGCTTTGATATTTTGTCCCACTCTCCGCCATTGTAAACAAGCAGCGCATTGTACTTTTCAGCCACGTTCGTCGCAATGTCCATCGGGTCAGGATGCACCACTTCATAACGAACCTTTGCAGGGTCGAATCCTTGAATCGTGAATTTCCAACCATGACGCTCACCTGTGACGTGCGTCACACCATCATAAGGTACAGTAACAACGTCGTCATCTTTACCACCTGATGAAGGAGGTGGAGGCGGGTTAGGTTCCTGGCTGTTTAAGTAATCAACAAAGTCCTGGTGCATAAAATTCAAATCAACGTTTCCATCAATACCAGATACAGTCCCTTGATTAGAGTATTGCCACGCCCAGGTTGGCCCCCACTTTGTCCGATCAGGCTTGTAATAATCTGGAATGGTGTCGTAAAGATCAGGGTCGTATGGATAGCCCGCTGTCCATACTTTAATATTTCTAAAATATGCCTTCTGGTCCGCCGTCATTTCTATGGCATTCAACGGATTGCTGCCAAATGCAAGTTTATCGTTGGAAAAAGGCGCTGCCAGCATCCTTCGCATGAACATCGGAATTGAATCAAGCAAATTTTTGCGACTGTAAATCAAAAGTAGATTGTCAGGGAACTGCCGCTGGATATATTCCATGCCCGTTTTCAATTGTTCGGCTGTTTCGCCCCCCTCTTCCACATCCCAGGCTAAAACATCAGCAACGGTAATATGTGGTCTGATCGTGTTGCAGAAATGTGCAGCTTGAAGTTCTGGGTCGGCGTTCTTGCGATGGAAGTGATAGGCTAGACGATGAACACCGATTTCTTTCATCCCCTCGAAGAAACGCACGAATTTACCATCCACAAATGATACAGATTCAGTTGCCTTCGTGCCAAACAGAAATGGTTTTGGATCCACCTTGTTAAAATCAAGTATCTCTTTCCAGTGTGACACATCATAGAATGCAGGTTGTTTGATAATCATGGCTTAGTCTTCCTCAATCTATTATATACTTTTTAGAAAATAATTGCTGGTGGAAGAGCGATACCTTCATCTCTAGCTTGTACACATATTTTAGATGAATACTACTCGTCCCCAAACGAAATACCCATATTACGCGCGGTGAGAACCGCATCACCATCCACATTCACCCGCTTGGGAACGGCTATCGCTTCGCCCAAAGGAATATCGATCACATTGCTTGAACGGAGGGACACCATACGGTCGAACCGTCCCTGCGCGGCGACACGGACAGCTGCTGCGCCATAGCGCGTTGCCAGCCAGCGATCGAACGGAGTCGGCGAACCACCGCGTTGGAGATGTCCCAGCACGGTGACGCGGGTTTCAAATCCCTGCTTTTCGATGTACTCTCCAACCACCTGGCTGATGCCACCTAAGCGCGGCACGTAGACTTCGTCACCGCCGCGCGAGAACACCTGCTCGCCATCCTGAGATTTAGCGCCCTCAGAAACCGCAAGGATGCTGAATTTGTATCCGCGCTCCACACGTTGGCTGACCTTGGCAAGCACAGATTCG
>DATDAG010000529.1:0-2166 GCA_036525495.1 Anaerolineales bacterium | reverse complement strand
CCGAATGTCGAGAACATAATCGCTGGAATATCCCTTGATAATGTTGGCAGATACTATCATGACAGCACGAACATGGAATTGGTCGGTCAATTCAGCGGATACGGGCCGAACTGGTTGGCATTGACAGCCAAGGATGCGGCCGATGCCGCGGATGGATTGTGGCAGGTGAACCTTCGGCTTCCTCTTGATCAGGCGCTCGATCAGGCGGTTCCTGTTTCCATGATGGATCAGGGTCCCATGGTAGCCGCCGGTATCCCCGCCCTGGGTTTTGCCGGTGGTTTCCCACCAGAATTCAGCGATATGAACTACAACCTGTGGCATGACCCTGGCGACACCATGGAATTTCAATCCGCGGATGCCCTGCAGGGAACCGGTCTGGTCACGGAAGCCTTGATCCGCCAGCTCCTGTCTATGAAAACTTTCCCCGAAGAAACCGGTCCCTATCTGTACTTCGATTCCAGCAAGCAGGTATTGCGTGGTTTCCCGTTGTACCTGATCTTCATTGGGTTTTTAGGGTTCTTCTTTTTGGGAAGTTATTTTGTCGGCGGGACCGACCTGAAGCAAAAAGTGGCAGGCTGGTCTGGTGCTTTCATCCATTTCCTCGGTTTTTGGCTGCCGTTGGTTGCTACCATCTTTCTCCTGTATCTTTTTGTGGAAGTTGGCATCCTGGTCGAATATGACCTTTACCCGGCCACAACCAAGGATCCCGAGATGCTGAATCCTGACTGGCTGGCGGTCTCACTGTTCTTTGGGGGGCTGGCGCTCTTCCTTATTGTAGGCCGGAGGCTGGCCCACAAATATCTTCGCCAGCAGGATACGGTTCAGTATGAAGCGATGAAAAGTTTAGCCCTCCTTCTGATAGGCCTCACAGGCCTGTACATCCTGATCGTCAATCCGTTTTCCCTGCTCTTCCTCGTCCCCGTCCTGTTCTGGTTTCTCATCTCCGGAAGAAAAGGGATAGGGAAACTGTTCGACCTGATCTTCTTTTTGCTTGGCGGGTTGGTCCTTTACGCTCTTATTTATTTTTTCGGGTTCCAGATTTTAAGATACGGGATACTCTTTCTCTGGATGTTCCTGAATATGTTCGCAACCGGGACGATTGGCTTCGGGGCGCTCATGGCCGGAACTGCGGTGATTGCAGCGGGTCTTGCCCTTGTGGTCACCCCACCTCAGAAGTGAACATGCTTCGCAATGTTATCTTGCTAAAGAGGCCGGTATGATAGAACTTGGTAATGGCCTCTGGATTGTCCAAGACGCTCCCCAATAATAGTTGCATATGAATTCTTCAAGCGCTAAAGTCAAAAGACAATTCTCAATAACCATCGAATCCGAATCGATAGATTTAGCCGCTCTGCTTTTCAACAAATCGGACAAGGTTGAGTCTATCGTATAAGATCCAAATCAAATTACACTTATAATCCAAAAGAAGGAGATGACAATGAACCTATACCATAAACTAATGGATAGTTTCGCTCGAACTCGAGTGGGCGGCTGGTTGTTTTTGCGCTTGGTTAGCCCGATGGATCAGTTTTTGATACCATTGACCAATGGCGCGCTGAATTCCTGTATAGGTACCGAGTTCTATCACAACCTTGTATTACTAAACAGTGTTGGAGCAAAGAGCGGCAAAAAACGTTCAGTAGCTGTTCTATCTACCTCCTTTGAAGGTCGGTTTGCATTGATTGCAACAGCTGCTGGTCATAAAAACCATCCAGGTTGGTACTACAATCTCAAAGCTCATCCTAAATGCAGTCTCCTCATACGTCAGAAAGGTATGATTCCCTGTGTGGCTCGTGAAGCCGAGGGAGATGAACGAGAACAGGCATGGGTTGCGGCAAACACTTTGTATGATGATCTTATGGCTGTATACCAGAGCAGGGTAAGTCGCAAAATTCCAATCATGATTCTCAGCCCGAAAAATTAAATGTGACTTGAAGAAGTATTATCTACGCCCGCCCACCCGCGAGAAACACACACTGTTAGGTTGAAAACAAAAGAGTAGGATTGAACAATTGGATACAGATATTTTGTGCATATTGAAAGGTAGGTGATTGTTTGAAGCTTTCCAGCAACAACCCAATAATTCACACTGCAAGATGGTTCTTCTCAAGAAAAAAGATGATGAGTATCATGCCATCTTTTTTTCATTATGGTGGCTGGATAATC
>DATDAG010000528.1:0-7750 GCA_036525495.1 Anaerolineales bacterium | reverse complement strand
CCGAACAGCACAAGAAATATATCCTTGATCGAAAGGCAGGTCTGCTTGCCGCTCCCAAACGTGCATTGCCCAAGGTCAGTTTTGGCTTTGCGGATTTCTTCCGTCAGTTTTATGTTCTCATACAGCGTTCGTTGAGCGTGCTGTTCAGCGATCCCGTGACGCTCTTCCTGATGTTACTTCTCTTTCCTGTTACGGCAACCCTGCAACTCGTCATCGCCAAGCCCGATATTCTAACGGGTAACCTCGCCATCCTTGCCGACCCTGTCCTTGCGGCGAAGAGCATGCTCGAAAGTTATACGCCCTTCCCGCACACCAATACCTTCGTCTTCGTGATGGGACTCGAAGCCGTGCTGACTGGCTTGTTCGTGCCGTCGAACGACCTCGTCAAAGAACGTTCGATCTATTTGCGCGAACGCATGGTGAACTTGAGAGTTCTTCCATATCTATTCAACAAAGTGGCGATCTATAGTGTGTTCGTGGTCATTCAAGTCGTGCTGTATCTGCTCATCCTATCCTTCGGTGTGGATTTTCCCGAGAAAGGTCTATATCTCATCGGCACGCTCGAAATATTCCTCACCCTATATCTCACCATGATGGCGGGCATCAGTTTTGGTCTCATCATTTCGGCGGTCAGTAAATCGACCGAGATGGCGATCTATATCCTGACCATGCTGCTGTTCTTCCAATTCTTCTTTGCGGGCGCGGTCTTCGATCTGCGCGGGAATAAATTCGAGCCAATGTCTTATCTCTCCACCACGCGCTGGTCGCAAACGGCACTCGGCGTGACGATCGGCATGAATGGAATTGCAGAAAGCACCATTTTATGCAACGAAGTTCCTGAAAACCCGCTCGAACCCAATAGCGCGTTGAAAACTACTTGCTTCCATTACCCCGATGCAAAAGATGACCTGCGACTCAACTACGAAGATGACCAACTGCTCATATCGTGGTTCGTGCTGGCAGGCATGACGGTCCTTTTCCTGGCCGTTACCTGGTTCTTGATAAGACGCACTGGTTCAGCCTGAGAAATGGTTTGTAGGTCACGCTTAAAGCGTGACTATTTAACAGCAGATTTCATAATTTCCTCGACCTCCCCCACAATCGCCTTCGCTGTATCTTGATTCATATCTTCTTCGAGATAAGCGAAATCCCAGAATAACTGGTCATTGAAGAGCTGCGCCTGTGAAGCCATCTCGGGACCAAAGGCGTGAGGGGACACAAATCCATGTATTGCCAACACTTTTATTTTCCCGTAATTTGTCCGCACAGGGAGTGTCCCATGAAGGTTCAAGGCAGATGCACACAGACGGACCGAATCTAATTTCGTCAGCATCGTCAACAACGATTTGGACAATGCCGAAGCGGCAAATTTTTCCCCGGATTTGAGCGATGCATAGATCTTATTATGAAGATTGCGTGCAAGTGACCAGAATTCAAAACTGCCTCCCACATCCACCGTATAGCGCAACATCGAAATGTAAACTCCAAGATTTTCCGCATGAAGCGGAGGTTCAACGTGGGGGCGTAAGTCTGCAAAGGAGAAAGTCCGCATGGGAAGTTTTTCGCCAGCATACAAATGTCGGTTGACGGAGAGTAACAAGGCGGCGTTCAACGCGCTATTCAGGGTCACGCCTTCCCTACGCGCGCGTTGCGCGAAGGGTTCGACCAACTCCGCAGGGATATGGACAGGCAGGATGTGTCCGCGAGCAGCGTCTTTGTGAAAAGGCGGCGTGCGCCTACCTATGGTTTGAAAACGGTAGGAAATCTCATCAGCCATTTGTGCGAGTGCAAAACGCATGATTTGCAACGACAATCGCCATCCGCGAAACGAGGCTGGGAATCGGGATTCTGCCGCAGGCGCAAGAGGAAGTTTTGAAACAGAGACAGGCATCCCGTCCGCGAGGGAAGCGCAGATCGTCATTATTTCATGTAGTAAATGACTCGCAGATACGGCGTCCGCGATGAAATGTGAAAACGAAAGGATGATCTCCGCTTACAATTGTGACTCACCATACAAATAGGTACAACGGAACATGGGCGCGCTGGCCGAGTCTATCCGGCTGGAGAGTTCCATTTCCACAACCTGATGCCAGTGATCGTCGTTCCAGCGCGGCAGGTTGCGAAATGGAAGCGGGGGCTCGACCAGAGATGAAAAGTAATGCCGTCCCTTTTCATGCATGATGCGCGAAGAAAGGAGCGGATGTCTTTTTTGTAACAAGGTCAACGATTTTCGTACGATTTGAGGGGGCGGCGCATTTTCAAGCCGAAGGACGCCAACGATATGGAAAGGCGCGTATTTATCTGCAATGACTTGCGCGCGTTCAAAAATACCGAGTTCACGATTCATGTTGTTCAGGCAAAATGAACGATCTGGTGGATATTGCCTTCAAAAGTTCTTGATGCTGGAACATCGCCGCGTTCGCTGACGATCATGGGCAGCCCGTTCTTCGGGCGGATGGAGTTCAGACCGGCACAATCCACTTTGGCGCCCGGCTTGAGAGTGAAAGAATATCGCTGGAGCAACATCGAAAGCGAGATCTTCAACTGCATCATGCCCAGCGATGTGCCAATGCAATAGCGCGGACCCGCTGAGAACGGCATGAACTCATAGGCTGAATGATATTCAGACAGCCATCGTTCGGGCTTGAAGCGATACGGTTCGGGGAAGATTTCCGGGACGCGGTGTGTCACATACGGACTCATGACGATCCACGTGCCTTTGGGAAGTGGATGCCCATCCAGTTCAAACTCGCGCATCGCGAGCCGCCCGGTCCATGTGCCGGCGGGGAAGAGACGCATTCCCTCTTTGATCGCGCCTTCGAGATACGGGAGTTTCTCAACGGATTCGGGAGTCGGATCCTTCCCACCCATTGACTGGTCAAGCTCATCCAAAACATTTTTCAACGCTTCGGGATGCTGGCTCAATAGGAAGATCGTCCAGTACAGCGCCATGCCGTTCGGGTTATATCCGCCGCGGAACATGGTGGTGGTGTGACCGATCAACTCCGCCTCGCTCAACCGCTCAGGGTCTTCCTCATGCATCTGGATCATGACAGAGAGAATATCGTTCCCGGTAAGCCCTTCCTCTTTTTTGCGCGCGATCACACTGCGTACGATGCGTTCCATTTCGGCGGCTTGTTTCAGCAATGTGTGGAAGGGCAATCCCGGGATGTCGTACGGAAGCAACAAAGCGAAGGGATTGAACATGATCTTCATCGTGCGTTCGAGATGCATCCCGATGGCTTCGCCTTCCTTCTGCGGGTCAAGCCCCAGCACGGGAGCAGTTCCCAGCCACATGGCGAGGCGTTCCATTTCGGCGCGCAAGTCCACTTCCCCGCCCATTTTCCACGAGGCAACCTTGCGTTCGGTCACTTCCACACAGGCGTCGTGATAACGGGTGACAAATTTCTTATGGAAATAGGGGAGCAACGCCGAGCGGTGATCGTCGTGACGCGGTCCGTTCATGAGCGGCATCCCGGTTGTTACGGTCTTGACCGAACTGGTGTCCGGGAACTTCACGGGAACAAGGTCTATATCGTAGGCGTAAAAGGAGTTTGGGTCGCGCAGGATCTGACGGTTATATTCCGGGTCGAATACCATGACAGCAGGGTAGTTTCCAATGCCAAGGCGCACCATATTCCCGTATCGCTGACGCAAACCTTCCAAAGTTTCCAATGGACGAAAAGCAAATTGGACGATAGCCGGCAGCCAGCCCAACACCGGCACAGGAGATGGCCCCGGGATCCCTTTACCCCAATCCTTAGATACAGTTAACGACATCTTCCCTCCGAGTTAAGTTTATTCGTTTACGCTTTGTATCATTCAAAACAGGTCATTTCCGATCAGACATTTCCCTCGCGCGCCTGAGCATGGGAACAGCATCCATCTCCCCAAAGATGCGGATCGCTTCATCGAAATGCTCCTTGCGAAGATCGGCATCATCAGCAAACGCCGCGCCCAGCTTTATCTGGATCAAGCCTTCCTCATAACGCATCCTGAATTTCTGTGCAGCTTCCAAACCCATATTCCAGGATCTGACTGCCTGCGTTTGATTTCCGTTCAGCCACTCATACCATCCCTGGTAATACAGCAGACTCGGCTGGCCGATCGGGAAAACGTTCTTGAAAGCGCGCAGTAGTTTGATCGCTTTTTCCGCAAGAGATTTATATTGGGCAGGATGAGACGTCCCGTCCGGGTTTTGAAGCGCCTTTTCCCATAACTCAAAGTACACTTCCGCGATGGCAGCATAACCAACGTCCATCGAATAGACAGTTGGAGAAATACCCGTTGCCATCTCGAGCGCTTTGTTCGCAAATTCAAGCGACTTTCCCTCCTGACCTGTCATCAGGTATGCAAGCCCCAGTTGAGCGTTTGTTTCGATGGCGGATGAAAGATTGGGCGTATCCGCAAGGATCTTCAATGCCTCCTCCAGCATGTGGACGGCTTCCGTATCGTTCCCAAGCCGGATGTTGTTCACTGCGACCCCAAGCAATCCCCAACATTGATGCAGTGGACTCCGCCGCCGACGCGCATTTTCAAGCAACTCCTTCTGGATGTTCATCGAGTATCCAAGGTCACCCTTGATGAACGCGCTTTCACCCAGCATGGCAGTACAATCGCCCCACTGACGGTAATCGCCGATGCGCTCGCAAAGTTCCTTGGATTCCTCCACCCGTTCACGGACCTCATCCCATTTGCCGACCGTCAGCAAATATGCGCTGGTCACCACACCGACGGTAATGCGGTTGGAAAGCTGGTTCACCTCTTCAGAGACCGCAATGCCGCGCTCCACATACGTCTCGGCAAGTTTGTGCAGCTGCATAAAGCCAGCCAGAACAGCCATGCTCGAATATGCCGATGCCAGTTCGTGAGATGTGCCAGCCTTTTCCGCCTCGTTCAAGAAACGGATGGCTGTGTAGACGATGGGAAGCGTCTCGTTGGAGTAGAAATAGACGCGCGACATCAAGTCGTATAAGCGCGCCACCTCGATAGCGGCTTCACGATCTGGTCCTTTTACAGAACCGATATATCGCGAGGGGAAGTAACGATGATAAACTTGTCGGACGATCTGCGGGATAATACCCAGCCCGAACTGCAAACTGGAGTTGGGAATGGGACTTCCCAACAATCGCAATGCTTCGCGCAAATGATTATCGCAATCTGGCAGGGAACCAAGCCCATAATAGGACAAACCCACCCGGCTGTGCCAGCGCGCCCTGCGTACCTGCCGCTGGCGAACGGCATCCATGCCAGCGGGTTTGGGCGCCTTCGAGTCCCATTCCAATGCCTGGGTAAAGAACTGGATCGCCTCTGAGTTGGCATAGTTCTGCGCCGCCTGTTCGCCAGCCTTCTCGAGATAGCCCACCGCCTTCTCGATGGCAAGTTCGTTCCTGGTCGCATCGGGCATTTCGGCGGCCTGAGTCCAGTGATGCGCGAGCAATGTGAAATAGGATTCCAGGTTATCCGGATGGTTACCTTCGATCCATTCCGCCACAGCCTGGTGCAACTGCCTGCGCTGGGAATACAGCATGAGGTTATATGCCACTTCCTGCGTAACAGCATGTTTGAAGATGTAGGCCAGGTCCGGCACCTCGGATTCGACCAGTGTCAGGCTCAGGCGTGTCAGCGATTCCATATAATTCGGGAGCGAAGGTCTGTCCGCTTCGATGGGATGCACAGCCTGAAGCACACGGAAGGCAAAAATGCGCCCGATCACACTGGCGACCTTGAGAGTCAACTGTTGTGAAGGAGCAAGGCTGTCAATGCGATTTGTGATGGCAGCTTGAAGCGTATCAGGCAGGGCAATATCCTCGAAATCCACAAAGCGGGAATTGACCTTGCTCTCCTGGTCATCAATGATCAACACGCCCGATTCGCGCAAGGCGTAGGCAAGTTCCTCTGCGAAGAAGGGGTGTCCCTCCGATTTCTCGCGGATCAGCCGTCCGATCATCGGCGGGATGGACTTGACACCCAACCGCTGACAGACCAACGCCTCGACATCGTCGAGCATCATTGCATCAAGTTTGACAAAACGCGCCTCGGGGTAGTCCAATATCTGTTTGAACTGGGCAGGCACCGGATCCGATAAGGGACGCGTGTTCACGGCAAGGAAGATGGGACGCACTTTCTGTTGCACGTCCACCAGCAATGCCCAGGACGCGGAGTCGAACCAGTGCAAGTCCTCCAGCACGATCAACAGGGGCGTCTGACCCGCGGCGTGGGCAAGAACACGCGTCAACACCTCGCGGATATTACTACTCCGTATCTCGCCGGACATGGCAGATGTCAATTCATTATCAGGCACCTGCATCGGCAGGATCACACCGAGCAGCGGATAGTATCGGGTAAGATCTTCATCCACCTCCTGAAGTTTCGAGAGCACTTTGTTCTGTATCTGGTAGCGCACTTCATCCACCGAAGCCGCCTTGCTCGCCAATTCGTCAATATCGAATATTTTGTAAAAGATGTGACGCCACGCATGATATGAGTTCGTCCGCTCGATGGGATCGCTGCCGCCAACAAACATGGTCACACGCAGGGTTTCTGCCTGACGCACAAGGTCTTCGAACAGCCGCGACTTCCCAATACCTGCTTCTCCCTGAAGGACCAGCGATTGATGCGCCGCGCCGCGCGAAAGTTCCTGCAAAGCGTTGGCGATCAGGGCTTTTTCCTCCTGACGACCGATCAACTCCGTTTTGGGGCGGATGACGCTCTTCTTCAGGTCAATGGGATGGAAGACCTCGACCGCTTCACTCCGACCTTTGACCTGCTGAAGCGAGAGCAGTTCGAACTCCACTGCGTCCTTTGCCGCGTCGAACGTGACGCGGTCGCTCAAGATCGGAACGCCGTACTTCTCGATTAATTCATCCTGTTTGACAGCCGCACCCATCAACCGCGCCGAAAGATTAACGGCATTGCCAATGGTCGTGTATTCACGGCGCGATTCATTGCCGATCGAGCCGCAAAAGATGCGCCCTGTTGTAATACCGATATAACTGCGCACCTTCAACCGCGCCAGCTCCTTGCGGATCATCAACGCGGCTTGCACGCCGCGCGCCGGGTCATCTTCATGTGCGAACGGGGGCAGGCCCAGTGCCGCAACGAGCGTGATGCCCTTATCGTCCACGTTGATCTTGTTGATGCTTCCCTCATAGCGGTAGACCGAGCGTTGGATCAGGCGCGCCAAATTTTGCGCTTCCATCAACTCCGTTTTCTGGTCTATCTCCGGCAGATTGATGAAGAGGACGGTCACACGCCTTAATTCTGCGATCCAACTGCTTTGACCGGCGGTCAGGCGGTTGATGATCGCGCCTGGTATGTAAGGCCGCAATGAACTCTCTGCGCCATCGGGAATGGCAGGCTCTGCAGGTGTGGTAAATATCGAGGATGGTTTGTTCAAACTCTTGAGCCGTCCGCCCTGTGCGATGGCATCCTTGAGTTCAAACTCGATCATATCGGCGTTACAATCGTTGCGGATCAATCTCCAGGCGGAGGGAGTTACGAGAATCTCATCTGCCTGCACCAGGTTATTGGCAATGCCCACCTCAACCAGCGGGTTACCGGTGAGAAGAAATTCCCAGCGGTTGAATACCCCGCCGACATGTGCGGCGGTGATGCTGCCGGTGCTGATGGCGAGTTTGAGATACAGGTTTTCATTTTCCACCATGTAATTGGAGAGCCGCTCGCGGACCTCGATCGCACACTCCGCGGCGCGCATTGTCCATTGCCATTGATCGGCTCTCGAAACAGA
>DATDAG010000527.1:0-2075 GCA_036525495.1 Anaerolineales bacterium | reverse complement strand
ACTATGCTCCTCAAGATCTATTCGCATGGCCGCCTGATCAAACAGTTCGAATTCCCATTCATTGGCAAGCTCAAACTGTAAGCTCTCATCTGGCGGTTATCTTTTCCGAAGTGTCGTCAGCACTCACGTGGCGGACGGCAGGTTAGCAATACTCTCCTGCCAGTCGGCGATGCTGCCGCTCGAACCGTGGATAAGTAGGATGACATCACCTTCACCAATATCGAGGATGTGTACGTTCCCCGATCGTGTGTCAATAAATGAGGTGCCGGGTCCCCAGGACTCGAACGCATGCGTGTCGGTCTCGGTTTCAAGCTGACTTGTGATGTATTTTCCGGTGATGGACATTGAGCCGAAAACAATGAAGAGGATAAGCGCCAGGATGAGAATGATCTTCATCCAGCGAAACACTCTGCGCGGAGAACTCACATTTTCCTGTTGTCAGAGTTCTGGTTTGTCTTCTTGAAGGTAATATTTGCTTTGGACATTCTATTCTCCTTCATATGGGATTGATTGTCTTCCGCGGGGTCCAGGCGAGTGACGAGCAGGATGGGAAGTCCTAGGTCACGGATTTTTGCCAACAGACCGTGTAAAGCAGCCTGATCAGCGACATCACCGATAAGGATCGTATTACCAGCACTTGTATGCGATAGTTCAAAATCACCCAACCAAGCCGACCAATTGGTGTCGATATTGCTTTGTAACTCAATCCTGTACCGTTCAGCCACCATATACCTCGCTTCGAACAAAATTAATACGATGTATACAGGATAACAGCCGGTAAGGTGTAGTCACATCGTCCAAAATGTGTATTGTAGGGTGTCAAAGGGAGAATCGGACCTGATTATTCCAAATTCACAAGGCCCATTTCGTATGCGCGAGCAGTGGCTTCGGCGCGATTGTTGATTCCAAGCTTGTTGTAGATATTAACTATATGTCGCTTGGCGGTGCTGGGGGCAGTCACCAATTTGTCGGCAATTTCCTGGTTGGTTAGTCCGCTGGCAATGAGTTGGAGAACTTCCCGTTCGCGTGGGCTCAGAGACTGTTTCTTAAGTCAATTTGTAGCCAATTTCAACATGCGGCGAATGCTGGCGATATAGACGACTGACTCGCTGGAAGACACGGTATGCTCAAAATCGCGCGACAGGCGGCGGTAACGTCCGAGCCAGCCAAACGTACGTTCCACAATCCAGCGATGCGGCAAAACCTCAAAGCCTTTGGCTTTATCGGAGCGGCGCACAATGTCGAACGTCCAACCAAAGTTTTTGCGCACCTTATCAACAATACAGGCATAAGCAGCATCTGCCCAGATTAGTTTCAGGCGGCACCAACGATTATGGAGACTTCGCTTGATCGTCTCGAACCACTGTTGCAACAATTGGTAGCCACCTGCGCCATCTTGAATACTGGCACTGTGAACCAAAACCACCAAGAGCAACCCCAGCGTATCGGTCAAAATGTGGCGTTTTCGCCCAGGCGTTTGCTTGTGGACATCTACGCCTCGCTGTTCGCCGCCTTCGGACGTTTTCACGCTTTAGCTGTCCAAAATACCTGTGCTTGGCTCTGGTTTACGCCCATTTTTGACGCGCACCTTCTTGACCAATGCTTCATTCATGCGTTCCCCCAAGCCCGCTTTCTTCCAGCGGCGGAAGTAGCCATTCACAGTTTGCCAAGGCGGTAGGTCTTTGGGCAACATGCGCCACTGACAACCTGTACGAACAACATACAGGATCGCATTGACAATCTGCCATAGCTCCCATTTGCGGGGGCGTCCCATGTGGTAGGTTGGGAAAAACGTCTCAATGAGCTGCCATTCGGTATACTTGAGGTCGGTCGGGTAGGTTTGGGTGAATTTGGTCATTTGCCAATCTTACCCGACCACTTAAGAAACACTCTCTAAGCATTTGCTTATAAAAATCAATGCAGATCACGACGGGTGACTCTTCTGCAAGAAGCCGTTCTTTAATAACCGAAACTCGGGCTAAAAACCAGCTGGGAGCGTAGCCAGCGCACCAAAAAAGCAAAAAAGGAAACCACGGCAGCAGATCGCGCTTCGCTTTGCGGGCTTTTTGCGGCTT
>DATDAG010000526.1:0-10262 GCA_036525495.1 Anaerolineales bacterium | reverse complement strand
AGCAATCTGACACACCAAGCGAGGTCGTTGCGATTCTGACGGAACCACATAGATCGGCTTCTGAAATGTGGGGTCAAGTTCGGTGCGCCCCTGTCGCGCGGGTTCTTCCACCGTTATCGCATCGATTGTAATGACTGGCCGACCGCCCTCTGGGAAGAATATGTCTTGCATGGAGGACAGATAATTTGGAAGAATCGTCTGGTACGCTGGATCTACGTCAACAAAAGTTAGGCAGACATTTAAATTTATATGTGCACCCTTTGTTACGGCATATGATGCTGTAGCAAGGCGGTCAGTTGGAATAGATACTGCCACCATGCCCGGAGGCACCTGGAACGACCACGAAGGCGGAGGCAATTGGCCAGGACCAGACCCAACCATCGAAGATGTTATCAAGGCTCCCTGATCCAGGGTGAAGCGCGCAGTTTGCCCAACGAGATTCGCTTCCTCGCCCACTTCAAACATTACTTCTGCAACATTTTCCGGGGGAAGTGAAAATGTCCCCAACATTTCCTGAGTGATCTCGGTGCCCTGAGGAATATTTTGGGCAGCATAGTAGACCTGCTTTGTGACCACTTGGGTGGCTACAACCGATGGTCCTCCACCGCCAATCGGACTCCCAACGGCAAGATAAACCAAAGCCAGACCAACGAGCACGATCAGCACGAGCAAAATTAATATTCTTCCGCGACGCATAGGGAATTCTCCTTCCAAATTTTCCGCCAAGGATACTGGCAGACAAATAAGTTTGAAATATTATACAGTATAACCTTAAAACAAGAATGACAATTTAGTATAAAAGTAAGGCTCTCTAACTTGACAGAACCGTAATTATTCACGAGCCAAAATGGATCAGGAACGGGCAGGGACAGCAAATGTAACCCGCGTGCCTCGCCCAACTGAACTATCCACTTCAAATGTTCCGCCCAGCATTTCTGCCCGCTCACGGATCAATTTAAGCCCGAGGCTGTTCCCTTGCTGAATGACTTCCGGGTCAAACCCCCGTCCATTGTCGTCCACAGTGACGCGTACTCGGTCTTCTCCCATATCGAGCATCACCTTGACCTGTGTCGCCTGACTGTGACGGGCGGTATTCCCCAGCAATTCTTGAAGCGCCCGAAACATCATCACTTCCAGATATGGTTCAAGACGCCGCTCATTACCTGTCACAGTCACATGTACGTCGAAAGATGTTTGCTCCTTGAACGCATCCGCGTACCTGCGAACCGTTGGTACAAGCCCCAGATCATCCAACATCATTGGACGCAATTCAAAAATGAAATTACGGACTTTTTGGAATGTTCCCATTGCAGATGATTTGAGATTATTAAGTTCATCCTTAGCCTGCCCTGCATCCACATCAAACAACCTCATTGCAATCTCAGCCTGGAGGATGAAATTTGAGAGCGCCTGGGCGGGACCATCGTGCATCTGACGAGAGAGACGTTGTCGTTCCGTTTCCTGGGCGTTAACCAGCATTTCGACGCTCGCCAGTGTTCCTTTTGCCCCTCCCGAAGAAGATCCTGTCGAGGCACCACCTCCTGCTTGGGAGGCAGGAGCCTTTTCAAGAACAGCCTTGAGGCGTCCCAAATGGTTCTTTTCAGCCTGTAATTTTTCCAATTGTCCCCTCATCACCAAGAGACGTTGTTGGGCATCCAATGCAGAATCATAGGCATTGCGGAGTTCCTGGGGCGGCATGGATTCCATTTGACCCTGCACCTGTTGAAGGTGAGTGGTGATGGCGGCATTACGCTGGGAGAGTTTGGACAGTTCACCCTGGCTTTGTTCGATCATTAAAGTGATCTCGCGCAAGGCTCTTGTCGTTTCCTCGAGTTCCATCTTCAGATCCAACTCGCCGTCGGATGGATTTACCGTTGTCATGAATTACTCCTGAGATTTTATTGCCGTATCCTGCAATTTGACCCAGCCGCGCTTTAGTGCATATACAACCGCTTGCGTGCGATCCTCGACACTGAATTTTCGTAATATAGATGTAACGTGATTCTTTACTGTCTGATGGCTGATCCCCAGCAGGCTAGCGATCTCTTTATTGCTCATACCACGTACAACACATGACAGGACTTCCATTTCACGGTCAGAAAGCGGATGGAAGGGAGAACCAGGCTCACTATAAGATCTGCGGGCGCCTTCCATTTGTTCATCTATCCACGAGTCCAGTTCGCGGCGGTTGAAGATGTTCCCTGCGATGGCAAATTTCCCGTCGGCAACAGCACGTATGGTTCTCGCCAGGACGTCCGGTTCGATCTCTTTGGCGCAATAACCTGCCGCGCCAGCCAGAACCGCATGGATTGCCTGTTCGATATCATCATATCCTGTCAAAAGAACCACTCGGGTCGGCAAATGGTCAGACGTGACCTGATGGGTCACCTGCTGACCGTTCATTTCCGGCATATTCACATCAAGAACTGCAACCATGGGTTTGAACGAACGGATTTGATTGATCGCTTCTTCGCCATTGGATGCCTGGGCAAGGACATGGAAATCCTTCTCAAGCGATAACGCATCCACCACGCCCTGACGAAACAATGGATGGTCATCTGCAATCAACAGTGTTATCTCTTTCATCTGTAGCCTGATCCCTGAAAATAGTCTTATCAGGAGTATAGCACACTCACCCCTGACAGGCAATTAAACAATAACATCTCACATATCAATTTCGTTATAGACCTAGCGCCATCCGTAAACGCTCATTTTGTCATCAAATGGGAACCTGGTATCACTTGCCTCAAACAAAGGATTTCTATCCAAAACCAGTTCCGGATACCAATCTGGAAATGTGACAAGGTACTCTGCACCCGATGAATCCAGGTATTCTGCCAACTTCATCTCATCGCGGATGAACGGAACAACATCCGGGGTAACCAATCCTGCCAGATCAATCAGTGGATTTTGCGTAAAGTATCCGATTGCGCCAATGTCGTGAGCCGCCAACACCGCGTTTGACGGTAGCGCCTCGTTCACCCATTGTGCTGTACGCACCATCTGGGTTTCGATCAGGATGACATCATGGGCATTTTGAATTGCTCCCACCCATTGAAAGGTGACGATCAAAATCGATACCAAAGCCTTCCATAAGAAGGAGAGCCGTTCGTTCGCTCTTGGAGAAGTGACATACCACATCATGCCGATCATTCCCCACAAATAAAGGACTGGAAGCGCTGGAATAATATATCTCCCATGCTGGTAGGCTGGCAGGCGCATAAAATAGATGCCAATGTAGCCCAAGAACCAGATCAACCCGGCTATGGCACCCCAGTTTCTTTCTCGTAAGGTTCTATATGCCCACAGGAAAAAACCGGGAACTAGCACAACAAATGGACTGGCGATCATTGGAATGATGTAATCCGCCAATCGCTCAGATACTGTTTTCGACAGCCAATACTCTCCGTACTCCGCCTGTTTGGCATAAAACGTATTTGGCATGGGGGTTCCTGAAAGCGTCAGATTGAAAAGTAAATAAAAAAGGAACAGGATACCAAACCCAATAGATACTTCCACCAAAACCCTGCCGCGTGCCTTGAATGTATTTTCCTGAAGAAATGCCGTAAACAAAATGGGACCCAGCAGGGTCAAGCCATCGGGGCGGACCCAGACGCTTAGACCGGCGAGCAAGCCCAGAGTCAGGTACTGACGCGGATTCTGCATCAAAGTGCCGAGAACGATCACTATGAGCAAACCATGCAACAATGTCTCCATCCCCGATGTCGCCGACCATGTCAAATGCCAGGCGAGAGCCATGAACAATCCCACCCAGGGAATTTTTGATCGATATGTCCCGACGATCTTGCGAACAATGTCTTCTGCGCGGATCGCCATCAGGCTCAATACCACCCAACCGAGAAAATACGTCCATGCGTAGGGCGCGAGGCGAATCCAATATCCAATTGAAAGCAGAGCCGTCCACAGAGGGGATGTTGAGCCCGCTGAGGCTTGGCCAAGCCGAAACGACCACTCACCATGCAATGCAAAATTTCGGGCATAGGTAAGATGTATCCATGCATCATCGAGCGGAAAGCCAACGCGATAGGTCGACGCGCTGACGATCAAAAAGAATCCCACGCCGATCAACGCGGCAACGGCAAGGATGATCCGATGATCAAGGTTCCAGATCGATGCGGTAGAGTTTTGCCTCATCCACCTCTCCCAGATAAATGAACACATCATTATCGTTCGGATTGTCGTAAAGATTCTGGATCCAATCAAAGGTGCCAGTGCCCTCCAAGACAAGCAAGCCCGCGCCATAACGATCTGCAACTTCAAGGATGACGGACTCGTCACCATACGGCAACGCGATTGCGGGACGCCCTGAACTAATGTAATATCCCGGCGGATTGCGGACGATCACACCTACCTGTGGGCTGACCCCGTTATCAACAAACATTTCCTCCACCGACGCATACACCCCATCCTCGCTTGCCCACTCGCCCAAGACCCGCAGGTTGACCAAATAATACGTCATGAGAACGGTAAGGGCGACAAGCATTCCCTGAAATATTGTATAAGCATTGTCGGCGAACAAGCCGCGCCTGCGGGCAGATGCGATCACAACATTCAACCCAACAGGAGCCGCCACCCACCACAGTGGCTGGAATGCCGCCCCCGCATGGAAGAAGCTTCCGCGCGCGCCTGCAAAGGGGAAGATGAATGTCATGACAAACAATAAGATCAACCAGCCTGTTACCGCGACCTTCGTTCGGAATTCCTTTCGCAACTCCCACAAACCAAGAAGGATGAATGGAAAGAGAAAGATGCCGCCTTGCGCGGCGAATACATTGCCTGCATTCGAACCAAAAGCCTTCAAGCGAGTATTGAACGCGGCAGGCCAGCCTGCATTCAAGAACCCTTCGCGTGTGATGTTCGAGGCAGGATAACTGAACGTCTGGTTATAGTTTTGGAGCCAGAGAAGACGTCCGCCGCCGGGAGTCAGGAAGGAATCGAACAATGTGTAACTGCGGTAGTGCCATGCACCCATGACGATGAAATAACCGATGAGCACAAGCAAGCCAGAGGGAATGACAATCCTTGCAAACTCCCTCACCCCATCCCTCGCCTTTAGGGAGAGGGGGCTTTTCAACATCATGGTGAGACCGGCAAGCCCGAGCCAGAGCAGACCGTCACTGCGTGCGAGCGTCATCAAACCGGATAATATTCCGAGCGCAAGCGGAATCCATTTTTGGTTGCGCGGGGCGAGGAGAAGGAATATCCCGCCTAGCAACATGAAGAGCGCGTAATTGTCCGGAACTGGCATAAAGGGAGCATAGTAAAGCGAAAAGATGGATAACAACCCTGAAACGATAGCGAGAAGTTGGTTGCGGGAAATGTCGAAGGCGAGAGTCGCTGTCAGCAACGGGACGCAGGCTGAAAGGAGAATGAAAGGGAGGCGTCCAGCGGCATAGGTTGTGGCACCGACAATCCACATCCCAGTCGCAGAGACGATGGATGCGAGAGGCATCCAATATGTGTGTGAAGGATGTGGGAGCCCCTGGGGCCGTCCAAATAATTCCAGAGATACGGCTCGTTGAACCCATTGCCCTTTGCCAATTCGACGCCACCCGCAAAGTAATAGTCGGCGTCCATATAGCCGGGCAGGTGTTGAAATCTTGAGATCGCAAACGGGACAAGCAAACCCATGAAGAATAAAATCAAATAATGACGCCAGTTCATCTTCGATCTCCAATTTGGTCGAACCAGGTACGCGGCGAACGGAACGCCCACCAGCGCATCCAGTATAGACCGATGATGGTCGCGATGGGCGGAAGGATCGTCAGCAATTGTAAATATATTTGCGGCGCGCCGGTTATCACACGGACATATAACCAAAATGGAATGATGATTGCTGGCAACAAAATCAACAGGACATACCATACGCGCCGGCGCGTCCACCGCTCCCAGACGAGCATGACGATCAAGACAAGGGCGGGAAGTAATACCACATGGCTGGACGGGAAGACCGCGAAGCCCATAAGTGGCGTGACCGCCAACGACAAACAAGCGGTCCAAACAACGCGGCGATAATGTGAATCAATCGAACCAAGCCATTCCAATAACAGGATGACGCCCAGAAGTAGCGAAACCCATAAGCCGATGGAAAACCCTGCGCTTGGAAACCAGAGGGATGCGATGTGAGCAAATGTCAGGCTGGCACTTCGATACCAATCCAAAAGCACGCCGCGGACATAGGGAAATCCCCAACCTGGATAGGAAAGAAAAGAGACCGCAAGCAGGATTGCAAGCGACATCCCAAACCCGTTGAGAACCCTCCATCTCCGGTTGGCGAACACAAAGACGATGACAAAGAGGAAGAAGAGCGCGCCCACTTCCCACTGGTAAGCAACGAGAAATAACAATGCGCCTGCAAGTTCATCTGAAAACGTACGCAGGGAATTCAGAATGATAAAAAACAAGAAACCAATGCTTACCGCAGGCGTACCCGACCCCAACGCGACCAGGCTGTAATACCCGAATACTCCAAATGCCATCAAGGTGAGATTTAACCAGAGCGGAGGTTCCCATTCCAACGACCGGATCAGAAGAAAAATCAAACCAACCAACGCGGCTTCGGACAGCAACATCCATAGTCCGCGCGCAATGGAAAAATCAGAAACCAGTGCAAGAGGGATATATAGCAGGACAATGTGAAAGGGATCGTTCAACACATATGGATATTCACCCGAAAATGCCTGTCTGCCATATACAATGTTTTGCGTACGCTCCGCTATGGTCATGCTGTAAGGCTCGACCTGTTCGACGAGATACGCGCGGGCGCCGCTCCACCGCAAAAAAAACTGCTCCCCGCCTGGCAGTATGCGGGCAAGATAGATGTTCAAGGCCAGCAACCCCGTCAAAAGAACCAGCGCAAGCAATAGAAGGCGGACCTCCTCCGCGCTCAACCACTTGCGTGATTTCCGAATGTCTCGAAAAGCCATTCGTCTATTTTATCGCTTGTTTCATAAAAAATAAGCATTCAAGTAAATATTGCGGGCGAGCACCACAAGTTCAGTATAGTAAATTATGCGATACCCTGTATAACAAAACGAAATATTGGACGTGTCGGCGAATTGCGCGCCACTTCGCTGAACCCAGCCGCCTGGAATACGGATGCCGTGCCGGTGAAAACGAACGGAGCAGGCATATCCTCCTTTGCATCCACTGGATAACCTTCCACGATCTTTCCGCCCTGAAACCTGACATGCTCGACCGCGGCATTTAACAACCGAACAGCGACCCCTCTCTTGCGATACGCCTTCGCCACATAGAAACAAGTCACCGACCAGACTTCCTGGTCGTCCACTGGTTTGAGGACGCGCGAGTGCGCCAGTTTCTCGTACGCAACACGCGATTCCACTGCCACCCAGCCGACCACTTCCCCATCCCAATAGGCAAGCAGACCTGTTACAGTCCCCGAGTCAACGATGGATTTGTGCATTTGGCGTGCAGTATATCCTTTTGATTCATCGAAGGCTTTGCCGCGCAGTTTCCAGTGCATACACCAGCATCCGCCACACGCGCCGTTGAGACCAAACAATTCTTCAAAGTCGGTCCATAAGTTTCGTTTGATGGGCTTGAATGAAAGTTCAGTCGTCATGTCAGGGAACAAGAATATTCAACCTCTTTGGGAAAATATCGTACTGAAAATCCTGTAATTGTTGGGGCAACAATTCCCCGTCAGTGTGTGCGTAAGACAACTTATCGAGATGGATGGAAACCCTCGTCGAATGGATTTCCCTCATCCCATCCATTTCAACGTAACTCCCCTTGTCTTCATTGAACGCGCGCGGCAGCGCCTGGAACAGTCCCAGTCGGGTGGCGCGATAGCCAAAGGCAAGGGTCAATTTTCCATCGAAGGGATCAGCATGAGGCGTCATAAAGAAACCGCCCGTCCGCCGTCCATTCCCAATCGAAACAAGAGACAAGGGTCCCTCGTACATGCCATCATCCCAGGTCACTTTCCCCACCCATTCAGGCTTATCCATGATCGCCTGGACAGCCCCAACCAGATAACGCGCCACGCCTTTGATCCAATGGATGCGTTCATGTTTTGTGGTGACATACGGTTCAAGCCCAGCCGCCGAATTATTTGCAAAATACCGATCGTTCAATCTTCCCAGATCCATCGCTTTTGTTTTCCCCGCCGCGATCACCCGCGCCGCCTCGTTCAAATCAGTTGGTATACCGAGCGAATACACAAGGTCATTCGCCGATCCTGTTGGCATGATCCCAAAGGGACCCAACGTCTCTGTTTCAGATTTTGCGGCTCTTGCCAGCCCGTTGACTGCATCTCCAATCGAACCGTCGCCCCCTGAGATAATGATCGGCGAAAACCCATCACGGACAGCCTGTTCCACCAATTCAACGATCTGACCTTTTCTTTCTGATACCGCCAATTCAAAAATCACCCCTGCGGCTTCAAGCGCCGCTTCGGTTTCAGCCCAGCGCTTCTGCGAGCTCCAACGGTTCGAGTATGGATTCAAAACAACTTTCGCGGTCATCTGCCCTCCACGAGATGGTCTATGTCAATTGTACCTGACTTCCATTCCTTTACCTGCGATAACGCAACTGCAAAGAATATCAATATGCAGCCTATATATTGAACCCCGACCAGTTGCTCGCCAAGTATTAGCCAGCCTGCAACAACCGCAAACACAGATTCGAGACTCAAGATCAATGCCGCATCGGCAGGCGGAGCGTATCGCTGTGCCCACACTTGTAATGTATAACATATCCCGAGAGACATGACCGCCGTATAAACAACCGCGCCAGCCAACGGCCAGGTGAAGACCGGCTGTTCAACGAATAGCCCCAATATCAAATTCAGGATTCCGCAAACGAGCAACTGGCCCACTGAAAATGAGACAGCATCAAACCTGGACGCGAACTTCCCCAACACAGCGACATGCAGCGCCCAGAATAACGCGCCGACAAGTTCCAACGCGTCGCCTCTCTGTACCTCAAATCTGCCTCCTGTTGACAGGAAGTAAGCCCCCGCCCCAGCCAATCCCACCGCAATGATGGACAACCAATGAGGTTTTTCCTTCCACCCGAAAAATACAATGATCGGAACCAGGACAACGTATAGACTTGTAATAAAGCCCGCATTGCCCGCCGTTGTAAATTGGATACCCACCTGTTGAAACGCCGCCGCGAAGAATAACAATAATCCAGCAATGAACATCCATTTATTCTGTTCGCGCGGAAGTCCATGGGTTAGGTCTGTGACCTGACTTGCTGAAAGGTGTAACGAACCTGCTCGAAACGCAAACGGCAATACCACCAACCCCGCAAGGATGTAGCGCGCGCCGTTAAAAAGATACACGCTCCCCAATTGACCTGCCACCCGCTGTGCCACAAAAGCGGAACCCCATATGATTGCAATGATGAAGAGTGTGATGTCTGCTTTTAGGCGCATAAGGGAGGAAAGTCCTGTTTGGATAATGATCTGGAGGGTGGGAAAGATTGTATAATATTTGAAATATATAAAGTATTATACAACCTACAGGCAATTCCCCTACAGAGGAACTGCACAGACGGCTGCATGAATAATTGTTGGGAGGCTGAATGTATGAGAATATGCCACGACAAAACACAACGATGAATTCGTGGAGTAAAAATAGTATGCAAAATGAACTTCTTCTGCGTGATGTTGTCAACGACGACCTTCCAATCTTTTTTGAGCAGCAATTAAATAAGGAAGCCAATTACATGGCTGCTTTCACCGCCAAAGACCCAACCAATCAAGAAGCCTTTACAGCACATTGGCACAGGATTTTGGCAGATGAAACTGTTATCATCAAGACAATCATCTTCGATGGGCAAGTTGCAGGGAGTGTCTTGAGTTATGAAGATGAAGGCAAGCCAGAAATCACTTACTGGCTTGGAAAGGAATATTGGGGTAAAGGAATTGCTACTTGGGCAGTGAAAGAGTTTTTAGCCTACACCAAGAAGACACGTCTGATTTATGCGCGAGTAGCGAAAGACAATCTTGGTTCACGTCGAGTATTGGAGAAGTGTGGCTTCACAATTATCAGCGAATCCAAAGGGTTTGCTAATGCACGTGGCCAGGAAATCGAGGAGTTGCTTTTGGAACTGGGAGAAATATAAATGGGCAAGGTGCATTAGCTATTTCTCCACCCCATCCGCTGACCTGTGCCCTGAAGGGGGCATGGGGCATAATGTAAACTATTGTGTGGTGACGGTTGCCAATGGAGAACACTATAGACCAAGTCTGTGAGGTTAGGATGAAA
>DATDAG010000525.1:0-2431 GCA_036525495.1 Anaerolineales bacterium | reverse complement strand
CGGCACGACAGCCGGCATTGCGAGCGAGGTCATACCTGCGAGCGCTGCAACAGCGATGACCAGAACAACTACGATCGTTTGGACAATGTTCGTGTTATTGTTCGTTTTCATTTTGTTTCTCCTATTTACTTTCGATCTATTGACTGATGTACCTTAGGGCAGCCAGGCTCGGTGATTTGACATTGCCTTCCTCAGTATTAACCAGCGCTGTTACGATGAACTTGCCATCGAGCGTACCGATGAAGTAGGCATGGTAGCCCATGTCACCACCACTCATTGCAAATGTTTTGTGGCCGGCAACCTTACCTACTACGCCGCCGAGGCCAAATGCCCCTCCATTTCCCATTCCCACAGTCTGAGACATCAAGTCCAGCGTTTCCTTCGACACGAGCTTGCCATCAAAAAGGGCGGAGGCAAAAGTCATCAGGTCCGAAGCACTGGAAATAATTCCACCGGCACCGTAGGAAGTGGATACAGAGACATGCGAATACCATGAATATTCAAATATACTTATGTAGCCATCTGAGGTCTTGATGTAGCCGGGAACCATTTTCTCCTTCCAATTACCTTCATTCAAGATTATTGTGGTACTTTTCAGACCGAGTGGTTTGATGATCCGTGATTCAACTTCGTAATCCCAGCTGTTACCGGTGACCTTCTCGATGATCAGTCCCAGCATGGTGTAGTTGGTACTGGAATAGTGAGCCCAACGACTGCCGGGCTTTCCAACAGGGCCAGCCTTATTCGCTTCGGTTATCAGTTCTTCCGGCGTCCACTCCCTTATCCATTTCTCTTCATTATTTCCAAATATTGTCGAAAAGTTAGCCAGGCCGCTTGTGTGGGACAGCAACATGCGAACTGTTATTTTGTCTCCATTCGGCTGTTCGGGAAACCAGGTATCGACAGTATCATCAAGGGAGAGTTTCCCTTCTTCCACCAATTGCATGACCACCACCGCTGTAAAGGTCTTGGTAATACTAGATATCAGTGACGGAGTATTGGCGCTCCAACTTTCATTCCCAGAGGGGCTGGTATATCCTGATGCGACCCGGATGACAGTGCCGTCTGCCAATCGCACGGCCATGGCCATGCCCAGAATGTGCTGTCTTTCAACCTGCTTGTCCAGAAGGTCGGTCAGCCCGCCGCACTCCGCAGCATGTTCTGTCCGGCTGCTCTCAGGTTGGAATGCGCAGTCTTTCAACTCGGTCGGGTCACCTCCTTGAGCACCTTCGGGAACTGCCAATACTGGGGTTTCCTTGACGCCACAGGCGGTGAGCAACCATGCACAAAGTACGAGGGCAATCAAAAGATGGTTTGTTTTCATAATTTACTTCTCCATAGCGTGGTCAAGGTAGCGATAGCCAGTGGAAGATTTTTCATATGGATCCCTCCTGCTGGCTATCACTTCCCTTTGAATTATTCAGGGTTTACGCCACACCTGTCGCTGAAAGGCTAATCTTCTCCGTGTCGCGCCATCCCAATTTGAATTTGGAACTCCAGGCAAGCGCCAGCGCAATCAGAATCGCGAAAGCATAAGACAAAATCCCGTACATTGTTGCATCGGGCCCTGCAAATACAGGGCTCATTACACGAAACAGGATGTTTGACATCAAGTGGTAAAGCATCACCGCCGGAACGCTGCCACCTGATTTGTTGTAGAGCCACGAAATAATTACTTGCATCGCCAGGCTGCTATAGAGGGCGGCATCGTACCAAGGTATGGGCCAGCGAGCCCAAAAAATCAGCGGCAAGTGCCAGATGCCTCGAAATATCCAGAGAATCAGTGTGGCGATCAATGCGCCATTCGGGTTCTTGGCAAAGCGTTTCTGCAATGTGGGCAGGGCATATCCGCTCCAGCCCAGTTCTTCCCACATGCCCCCGAGGAGCAGGAGTTCACCTACGGCCATCACGGAGGGAAATCGAGGCGGGTTGACGACCGTGGCGCCCAGAAGAAGATTGACCACATAGGCGACAAGGATATAGCCGGCGACGATCGCTGGACCGGCGAGAAATAACCAACCAGCGCGAAAATTGGTCAGGCGGCCCCACCATTCGCGCAAGCCTGTTCTGCCAAGGGTGAGCGCAATGACAATTGCGGCCGCAATTGCGACTCCATGAGGCAGCAATCCATGCACCGGCAGGATTGCCCACCAGCTCAGCAGGTAGGACAGCAGAAAGAACAAAGGCAATTGGTATTTTGTGAATTTTGTTTCCATTTCGTATCTCCTTTATCCTTGGCAACTGATTTCTCGTGACGGGCGCGATCCAATCATAAGATTGATGCTGCCATTCTCCACCCATTTCAGAGATTTGAGAATCGATCTTCGGATGTATTTCTAGGAAAATTCCCTACAACTTTGGATTGAGATTGACGATTTTCCCCCTGCGTTCAGCTTGCGAGCGGGCTATTGACCCAAGCGCACCCTGGCGA
>DATDAG010000524.1:0-13809 GCA_036525495.1 Anaerolineales bacterium | reverse complement strand
CAAGCCATCATGGAGTTGTTCCCCGAAGACGCGCACTTGCATCGCTGGCTGAAGATGGCACGCGAGAAAGTCCCGTTTCAGGGATTACCCTCGCGTATCTGCTGGCTGGGATATGGCGAACGCGCCAAGGCTGGCTTGATGTTCAACGAATTGGTCGCGAGTGGAAAAGTAAAAGCGCCAATCGTTATCGGACGCGACCATCTGGATTCAGGTTCGGTCGCTTCGCCCAACCGCGAGACCGAAGCGATGAAAGACGGCTCGGATGCGATTTCTGATTGGGCGATCCTCAACGCAATGATCAACGCGGTCGGCGGCGCGACATGGGTCTCGTTCCATCATGGCGGCGGCGTGGGGATGGGATATTCTCAGCACGCAGGTCAGGTCATCGTGGCGGATGGGACGGAGGAAGCGGCTCAGAGGTTGGAACGAGTCCTGACGACAGACCCAGGCATGGGCGTGGTAAGACACGCTGACGCAGGCTATGAGATTGCCATCGAGGCGGCGAAACGTCACGGTATAAAAATGCCGATGTTGAAATGATCCAATGAACGAAACTCCGCGCATCCTTCTGGTAGATGATGACGATGGTGTACGAGCCAGTTTGTCTGCATTTCTCACACGCGCAGGTTTTCAAGTGGAGTCGGTCTCGGACGGCGAACATGCATTGTCTGTCATCGAAAAATCCAAACCCGATCTCATCGTAATGGATGTGCTCATGCCTCACATGGACGGGCGTGAAGCATTGCGCCGAATTCGGCAGGCGGGGAATATGACATCTGTGATCTTGTTGACGCAGGTGGGCGACGCGACCGAACGGGCCATGGCGCTCGAAGAAGGCGCGGACGATTACATCAACAAACCCTTCGAGCCACATGAATTGGTGGCGCGCATCCGTGCCGTGTTGCGGCGTGCCCGCGCAGGCGCGCCGCCCATCGCAACCGCCTGGGTGTTGGTCAGCGGGGAGTTGCGTCTCGACAGGCGAGCGCGCCGCGCAAGTTTTCGCGATCACGAACTCGACCTCACGCCAAAGGGAATGTTACTGCTTGAATATCTCATGACCCATTCCGACGAAGTCATCAGTCGCGAACGTTTGCTCGATGTGGTCTGGGGCTGGGAGAAAACGGTTGCCAGCCGCGCTGTGGATGCGCGCATCGCCGAACTGCGCCGCGCCTTGAACGACTCAGCCGACGCGCCCGTATACATCGAAACATCGGCAGGCGCGGGCTATCGGTTCATCGCCAAAGTTGAGCGCGGCACATGAGGCGCAAACTCACGTTGCTCATCATCGCCCTCCTGCCCGCCGTGTTGGGTTTCTCCGCATGGCAGGTCTATCGCAACGGCTGGTCCACCGATTTCATCATCTATCTGCGCGCCAGCCTTGGTCTGCTTCTCTTCATCGTTGGAGTTTTGCTTTCCACTTTGATCGGCATTGTCATTGCCTTTTATCTTCTATTCAAATCGCGCACACAAAAAGAATCGGATTCGCTTTCGACTCGTTCATCCATTGAACATCGTCAATTCTTGCAGAGACTGGATCACGAACTCAAGAATCCATTGACCACATTGCAAATTGAACTCGCCAATCTGGATGAAGAACCGCTTCAATCTCAACGGACTTCTGATCCTGTTCAATCAACCGAATCTCCCCTCAAACGGATTCGCGATCAAGTCACCCGTCTCAACGACATGGTGCTCCAGCTCCGAAAACTTGCCGATCTTCAGACCAGCGAGATCGAACGATCACCCGTCAAGTTGGATGAACTGCTCGACGAACTTGTGACAGAGTTTTCCGCATCCAAACCCAACCTGACATTGAACGTGCCGCGTATGCCGTGGTCCCTGCCTGAGGTGCGGGGAGATGAAGATCTTCTGTATCTTGCACTTCGTAATGTATTGGTTAACGCCATCAAGTTCACTCAACCTGATGAATCGATTCAAGTACGGGCATTCGAAGACACAAATCACATCGTCGTCGAAATCGCGGACGAAGGTTTCGGTATCCCAGAAGATGAATTGCCACATGTCAAAGAAGAACTTTATCGTGGGAGGAACGCTCGTGGCACACCAGGAAGCGGACTCGGGTTGGCGCTCGTCAACGCCATTGTAGAACGTCATGGAGGACAGATCACGATACGCAGCCGCATAAACCAAGGGACGGTGGTCGCGTTACGCCTGCCACGCATGTAACGAAATTGTTACAACGTGTAATAGCATTGTTACCGTCCGCGCACCTGAATGGAACAGCCATCGGATAAGATGGGAGCATGGTGATGAACCAAAATCCTATCTAACAGTGGAGGTTGAAATGTTTACAAGAATGTTTATTGTTATGATTGTTTTACTGATGCTGGTTTCCGCCTGTGCCCCAGTCAGGGCAACGGATGTCCTTGAAGTGGGCATCGAACCCGCAACAGAGACGAATACGAACCAGGCCATCAAGGATGAATTGCAACCGATTCTGGACGCTATGCTTGGAGGCAGCTTGGATGAACAGGTTGCCGTGATCCATTACTCGCAGACCGCATGTGCCAATGTCGAAGGTTTGGGTGGTCCGCCGCCTTGCTCCGAGGGTGTTGCAGAAGGCACGGAACTTGAAGTCTTCCCAACGCTTGGCTCCGAAGGTTCGTTCATCGAGCCTGAAAACATGCATACCTTCCTGAACAATTCCATCCTGAAAAATCTGTACGCTGTCTATCGCGTGACGCCCAATCCGAACATCGAACCCTACTTCCCCGAAGGCGAGTACGCCATGCTCTTCGAACGCGATATGAACGACATTTCTCTGCCCGTCGTCCTGCGGGTGATGGATGGAAAGGTCGTCCGTATGGATTTCAGTTTTGGAGTCTCAGCCGCCGACCTGCTCAAGGAAGTTCCCGTGGAGAACGTGCTGATCACGCCCCAGGAGGCAAAAGCCTGGACAGAGTCTGTGCGGTAGCAAACAGCACGAAAACACCAAAATGAACGAAAGGCGAACTTGCGACTATCACAAGTTCGCCTTCCTTCTTGTTATACTCGGAACTACGATGAAAAAGAAATGTTTCGCAGGGCTATCTGTTCTCTGGCTCGTCACGCTTTCATGCAGACCTGTCATCGCCATCGGATGGGGGGAATTTTTGATACTGGCGGTCGTAATCGTGGTTTTGATTGGTCCCCCAATGTATAGGTTCATCCGAAATATCGAAAAATCCCGAAGACAAAAATAAGTAAGCAGGCAGAGAAAGTCAACAGGCGGAAAAGTAAATGATGAACACGGCACTACGCACCATCATCCTTTGGCGGCGCGGTGGGGCCGTAATCAAGTATCTGCCTCATTTGCGTGCCGCCCTCGGGCGGACCTACGATCCCCTTATCTTCCATCATATCTACAAGACGCGCAGCGCGTGTATACCCGATACGTAACCGTCTTTGCAACATGGAGACGGAGGCGCGTCCCTCCCTGCGGACGAGGTCAACCGCTTCAGCAAACAACGGGTCGATGTTGGCATCTTCGGAATTCACCTCATCGAACATGGCAGTTTGTTTGAGCGGCACGCCCGATCTGGGAATATCGGACGGAGTGGAAGGCGCGGCATACGGGCTTGCCCCACCCAGTTGCCCCTTCCAAAAATCCACCAAGTTCTGGATCTCATGATCTGAAACGAACACCCCTTGTAAACGGACGGGGGCGGGCGCATCCGGTGCCTGGAAGAGCATGTCACCGCGACCGAGCAGGCGTTCAGCGCCAGGTTGGTCGAGGATGACGCGGCTGTCGGTGTTGGATGCAACAGCGAACGCGACGCGCGCCGGGAAGTTTGCCTTGATAAGCCCCGTCACCACATCCACGGAAGGGCGTTGCGTGGCGAGGACCATATGGATGCCGGTGGCACGCGCCAGTTGCGCGAGACGCGTAATGGTCTGCTCGGTATCTGTCGGAGAGATCATCATCAGGTCAGCCAGTTCGTCAATGACCACGACAAGAAACGGGAGTCTCTTTTGTTCCTGCAATTTCATGCGGGCATTGAATTCGGTGATGTTGCGCGCGCCGATCTGCGAGAACTTATGATACCGGCTGTCCATTTCCCGCGTCACCCACTGCAAAACACTGATGACCTGTTTGACCTCCACGACCACCGGCGAAAGCAGGTGTGGAATGCCGTTATAGCCGGTCAATTCCACGCGTTTAGGATCCACCAGGATCAACTTCAACTCATCGGGGGTATTGTGTAAAAGTAAACAGGAGAGTATCGCGTTCACACAGACCGATTTGCCGGAACCTGTTGTGCCGGCGATCAACAAGTGCGGCATATTCTCAAGTGTGGTGCTGACCGGGTGCCCGGTCACATCCTCCCCAAGGGCAAACTTCATTGGGTTTTTGTTGCGCTGGAAAATCTCACTCTCGACAATATCGCGCAAGGCAACCAAGGTCATTTCATCGTTCGGCACTTCGATCCCCACGTAACTATGACCCGGCACCGGCGCCTGGATGCGGATGCGCGGCGCGGCAAGCGCGAGCGCGAGGTCGTCTGCCAGTGAGGCGATCTTGTTGACACGCACCTTCGTGCGCCCGCTTCTCGTCTCGACGAATTGCGGCTCCACCCCGAATTGGGTGATCGCAGGTCCGCGGTTGATCTCCACCACCTGGACCGGTGCACCAAAGGAAGCCAGGGTCTCCTCGATCAACCTGGCGCGCTGCTGGATGAACTCTTCATTGGCTTCAGGCGCAGAACCCGGTATCAATATATTCTTCACATCCGGCAACTGCCAGTGGATGACCGCTTCCGCTGGTCTGACGGTTGTAACAGGCGTGCCTATTGCGGGAGGCTCATTGACCACCGGCTCGGGGCGATGCAGGGGCGTAAACCCATTGGATGCGACTTCTGCATCTTCAGGGGATAGCGCGTTGTCTTTTGAAAGACGCCGGGTAAGCCTCTCGCGAAGATCCTCGTAAAACGGAGTGACCCACTTGAACAAATCCTGCATTTCGATATCGAAGGTCATTGTCACAGCAATGAACAGCCATGCGAGCAGGGCAACGATGGAACCGCCCATGCCGAAATAATTGAACAGGAATTTTTCGAATACACTCCCGATATACCCGCCGCCAGCGCCATCCATTGCGGCCTGGTCCGCCAGAGAAGGCGCGGCGACAACAAAGTGCATGGTTGCCAGCAGCCACAGAAAGAGGATGATAATTCCCGTTGCGCGTTCCAATGTAAGAGGGGGGAGTTTTTCGATGCGGCGCAGGATGAGCCAGACGCCCATCGCGATCAAACCAAATGTCAGGATATAAATACCCCATCCGAACGAACGGCTCAGAACGCTTATGATTATTTCAAGAGATTCACTACGCCGGGGGGAGAATAAAACAAGGACAATTGATATACCTGCCACCGCCATGATCGCGCCGACCACGTCCAGTTTTCGTTCGTCAGAGAGGGTATCCCACCAGGAAAAAGAAACAGGTTCCGGCGGGCGCGAAGCGTGGGGCGAAACCCTCCCGCGTTTGGTCGGAGACTTCCCCTTGTTCCTGCTGGATGATTTCCCTCTTTTTCTTGATCCAGCTTTGGACTTTTTGGATAATGACGAGAACGGCGTCTTGAGAGGCATAATGTTTTTTGGAGTATAGCACAAATGGTCTGGTTTCCATTTGGGGTAAAATTACTCCAACTCTTTGCCACGTATTGCACGGAAACAAAATTAATCCGTGGCGGAATTTTTCAGAGGCAAGGACTCTCCATTGTTCGAAATACTATTCCTAGGCACATCCGCATCCGCCCCGTCAGCAAAGCGCGGGCTTTCAGCGCAGATCGTCAAACACGATGAACATCGATTTTTGGTGGATTGCGGCGAAGGCACCCAACGGCAGATCCTGCAATCGGGTACAGGATTCAAAAACCTCACAAAGATACTGCTGACACATGGGCATCTCGACCATATCCTCGGGTTGGGAGGGTTGCTCAGCACGTTCCTGAGATGGGAGGCGATCGATGAGCTCGATGTTTTTGGCGGGCGTTCCACGCTCGACCGTGTGAATGCGCTGGTCTTCGATGTTGTTTTGCGCGGCAACCAGCCTCCCATGCCATTGCGTTTCCACGAGCTGAACCCCGGCACTTTCTTCGAGGCGGATGATTTCACGGTCACAGCCTTTTCAGTCACCCATCGCGGACCGGATTGCTTGGGATACGTTTTCGAGGGGAAGGCGCGCCGTCCCTTTTTACCTGAAAAAGCGGATGAACTCGGTGTCCCGTTCGGACCGGAACGACGGAAACTTGTCGAGGGCGAAAGCATTATCCTGCCCGATGGCAAACGCGTCGAACCGGACGATGTGCTGGGTCCGCTTCAAAAGGGCGCGAAACTTGTCATTGTGGGGGATGCCGGTAAAACGGAAAACCTGATCGAGGTCGCGAAAGATGCGGATGCGGTGGTGATCGAATCCACCTATCTGGAGGAAGAGGCGGACATGGCGCGCCAATTCTCGCACATGACCGCACGCCAGGCGGCAGAGTTGGCTGTCAGGGCGGGAGTCAAGCGGTTGATCCTGACGCACATTTCGCGCAGGTATCGTGAGAAGGATGTCTTAAAAGAAGCCCAAGCCACGTTCCCCAATTCGGTTGTGGCTCGGGATTTTGATACTTTCCAGGTCAAGCGCGAAGCGTAATCGTATGTTATTGTGAGGGCTGGTGGTTGAGCAGAGCGAAAGCTCTTTTCGCTCGTATCGAAACCCAAGCCTGGAGCAATCTCCTCCTTCATGGGGACAGCTCGCAAAGAAATTAAATAGATTCGCTGGTCATGATGAACAACGGGGTCATCTCGAAACTTTCGAACTTTGGTCGCAGACGGTCGGTGTTGTAAAAACGTTCCACATTGACGAACTTCTTGGTGCTGGTGACGATATCCACAGGGATGTTGTCGTAGCGTCCGTTCTTGAGGACGACCAGGCGTCCGTGCACATTCTTGAGGATCAAGTCGAGTGCCAGGTTTCCGTATGCCATCGGCACGATCGAGTCGATCGCGTCCGGGTCGCCGCAACGGACAAGGTAACCGAGTTTCTGGTTGACCGTATCCACCGAGCGCCCGTTGTTGTACTTTGCGGTGAAATCTTTCAATTGTTCCGAAACCAGGTCGCCGATGCCTCCCAGTTTGGCATGACCAAAGGCATCTGTGGTTTTATCCTTGAACACCATCTCGCCGCCTTCGAACATGGCGCCTTCCGAGACCAGCACAACTGAATAATGGCTGGGGTTGTACTTGCGGTCGAGCATTAGCAGTTCGGCAAGCCGTTCGATGTTGAACTTGAACTCAGGGATCACGCAACGGTGCGAGGCACCCGCCATGGTGGGGAGCATGGCAGTAAAACCCGCATAGCGGCCGAACACCTCCAATATCATCAACCTTTCATGTGAACCTGCCACTGTGCGGAGGCTGTTCGACAGTTCGATGGTGCGTGTGACGCAGGTGCTGAACCCGATGCAATAGTCCGTGCCCGGCACGTCATTATCCATTGTTTTGGGGATGGCGACAACTTTCATGCCTTCCTGGTACATGCGGACACCATAACTCAGAGTATCGTCGCCGCCGATGGGAATAAGGTAATCCAATCCGATGAAATCGATGTTCTTGAGCACCTCTTCGGTCACATCGTTGGTTGGTTCATTATATTTATCCCGTAAATGCTCCGGGACGCGGTCCAGTTTGACCTTGCCTGGATTCGTGCGCGAGGTATGCAGGAATGTGCCTCCCGTCCGCCCGGCTTTGTTGACGATATCTTCGGTCAATACCTGAAAGTTGTTGGTGTTATCCGCATCCTTATCACGGATGGTATCCACCAAACCCGCCCAGCCGCGCCGGATGCCGATCACCTTGTATCCCTCCCGGAGCGCGCGAATGGTGACCGCGCGGATCGCCGGGTTAAGCCCCGGGACATCCCCTCCGCCTGTCAGTATTCCGATCGTGCCCGTCTTCTTTGTTACCATGAAAGCCTCCTTCCAATAATATCGCATTCGGATTCATTATTGCATGGTGTGATATTGTACAACCTTCCGGCACGAACAGGGAATACCGGAGAGTCTGAAAAGGTCTCCGGACGGATTGCTTGGCTGGGCGGGTGTGATTTTATTTATGGTATATTATTTCCATCGGGGAATGAATTCCATTTGGGATCCGGGTTTGAAAGAAGCAACTTTCCAACATTCCCCGTGTTTCATCAATTAGTACAATGGAAATCAGATCAATTTCAAAAAGGAGAATAGAAACATGGACTTTCTAACTAATCTGCTAGGCGACACTGCGGCTGTTGTCATCCCGCTGGTCGCCGCCATCCTTGGCTTGTTCCTGGCATGGATTGGTGGACGTTTAGGCGCTTTCATCGTCCGCAAGATCTTCGAACGCGCGCAGGTGGACGAACGCGTTTCAAAATCACTGGACACAAAGACTCAAATAACCAAATGGGTGAGCGGCTTCACATTTTGGGCGCTCTTCATCTTCATCATCATCTGGCTGGTGGATTTTGCTCAGGGCATGGGATGGCTTCCATCCAACCTTGCCGCCAGTCCGGAACAAACACTGTTCCTCAATACGGTTCTGGGGCGTATCTTCAGCGTTGCCATATCACTTTTGGTGGCTTGGATCGTGGCAACTGCCCTCAAATTCCTCGTCATCAGGGTGTTAAATGTCACCCGTCTGGACGAACGCCTGGGTGAGAAAGTAACCGGCAAGAAAGCCGCATCGAACATGAATGAATCGATTGGCAAAGCAGTATTCTGGCTGGTTTTCCTAGTTTTCATCCCATCCATACTAAGCAACCTTGAAATGGGCGAGGTCGCATCTTCCGTTCAAGGGCTGGTTGACCAGATGCTCGCGTTCATTCCCGGTGTCATCGGCGCAACCATCATCATTCTTCTTGGCGGAATGCTAGCCCGCATCATTCGCCAGATCGTCACAGGTTTCCTCGAGGGTTTAGGCGTGGACAAATTCGGTGAGCGTGTAGGATTGAGCACTGCACAGAACGCCCAGCCGCTATCATCCCTGATAGGGATGGTGGTATACCTCTTGATCATTATTCCGGTGGTCGTTCAGGCATTGGCCGTGCTTGACTTGCCCGTCATCACGAGCATCGGCACCCGTCTGCTGGACGGAGTGACCGGCGCGATCCTCGGCACACTGGGAGCGGCTGTCATCCTTGGTGTTGCATACTACCTCGCCAAGTTCATATCAGAGATCGTCACCAACCTACTGGCTGGCATCGGCCTTGACCGACTCCCCGAAGCGCTCGGTTTCAAAACCGCCAAGGGCGCCAACCTATCCAGCGTTGTTGGCTACGTTGTTATGGTGTATGTCATGCTGTTTGCGGTGCAGGGGACAGCCGAGACCTTTGGGCTGGCATCCATCGCGGGGATTGTCGGGAGTTTGATCGCCTTGGGCGGCAACGTCCTTTTGGGAATCGTGATCTTCCTAGCTGGCGTTTACCTTGCCAATGTGGCATCCAATGTTATTACCACGGCAGGCGGCTCTGATGCGGCATTCCTTGCCAACATCGCGCGCTGGGCGATCCTGATCTTCGTGGCTGGAATCGCTCTCAGCCAGGCTGGCGTGACGCTCGCGGAAAATGCGATCACCGTCATCCTCTATGCCGTTGGCGCGACATTTGCCCTCGCCTTCGGTCTGGGTGGACGTGACGCCGCTGCAAAACAGGTCGAGAAGTGGTTCAACCGTAAGAGCAAATAGTCGGTAACAAATATAAAAGGGCGCCGGCATTTCAAGCCGGTGCTTTTTTATTTCCGGGAAGGTACTCGAAATCGATTTCGGACTCTGCGACACTCCTGCCTTCGGCAGTGCGAATTATCTTGACTATATCTTTGTTCGGGAGTATAAACAGCAAAATTTCAGGACCATAATGTCTATCATTTTCTTCGCCAACAATAACAACAATAATAATGTCCTCTGCGAGGACGTTGGGCGAAGCGTGTCAGACTTGACGATGTGATCTGGAAACATACCCATAGTCAGGAAACGCCCGACGCAAATCGCGTTGGGCGTTTTTATTTTATTCTCAAGGAGAAAACAATGAGTGCACTGATCGTTCCCCCCGGCTACCGGTCCGCAATGGATGTGAAGCAGACCGAGAAAGCCATCAAACTCGTCAAGGACTTTTTCGAGAGCAACCTTGCGGCTGAGCTCCGTCTGAGTCGTGTGACGGCTCCCCTGTTCGTCTTGAAAGGGACCGGTATCAACGACGACCTGAACGGTGTCGAAGCGCCGGTCGCATTCCCCATTCCAGATATCGGCGGCCATACGGCAGAGGTCGTGCAATCGTTGGCAAAGTGGAAGCGTATGATGCTGGCGGACTACGGCATCCCGCATGGGTATGGCTTGTATACAGACATGAACGCCATCCGCCCATCAGAGATACTGGACAACACACATTCCCTGTACGTGGATCAATGGGACTGGGAACGCGTGATCAGCATAGAGGAAAGATCGGTTGATTTTCTGCAAACAGTTGTGCGCAAGATCTATTCCGTGATGAAGCGTACCGAGTTCCACATGTGGGACTACTATCCCTTCCTCGAGCCTGAACTGCCGGATGAGATCATTTTTATTCACTCAGAGGAATTGCAGAAGGAATATCCGCATCTTTCGCCGCGTGAACGTGAGGACGAAGTCGTCCGCAAATACAAAGCGGTCTTCATCATTGGCATCGGCGGGACACTTGCCGACGGCAAGCCCCACGACGGACGCGCGCCCGACTACGACGATTGGACAACAGATACAAAGAACGGCTACAAAGGTCTGAACGGTGACATTATCATATGGAACAGCGTGCTGGGACGCGCCTATGAGTTATCTTCCATGGGCATCCGCGTGGACCGTGAAGCGTTGCTCCGTCAACTGGAGATCAGCGGCTCACAGGAACGGCAGGAATTGCTCTTCCATCGCCGACTGCTTGGAAACGAATTGCCCCTTTCCATCGGCGGCGGCATCGGACAATCCCGTTTATGTATGTATTATTTACGCAAAGCCCACATCGGTGAAATCCAGGTAAGCATCTGGTCCCCCGAAATGGTGGAACAGTGCAAATCGAGCAATATCTTTCTGCTATAACAAAAAGACTTCCGAAGTCTCAAAGACTTCGGAAGTCTGATTTCATATCATCGTCGGTTCTTCGTACACACCGAACGTTTCCTTCATCACCTGGATGATCTCGCCCAGCGTCGCGTAAGCATGGACGGCCTCCATGATGTGCGGCATCGTGTTCTCCGTCCCTTCCATCGCGATGCGCAGACGGTCCAACGCCTGACCGACTCTTCCGCTATCGCGCGTCTTGCGGACCTCTTCGAGACGCTTCACCTGTCTTTCATAACCTGCTGGATCCATCTCGAGGAGCGGGATACTCAACGGTTTCTTTTCCGCATACGCGTTCACGCCGACGATTTTTCGGATGCCCGTATCGATCTCACGCTGATAACGGTACGCCGCATCAGAGATCTCGCTTTGGAAGAATCCCTTTTCAATGGCAGGGATGACGCCTCCCAACTCTTCCACGCGGCGGAAATAATCATACGCCTGTTGTTCCATCTTGTCGGTCAACGCCTCGACGAAGAAACTGCCTCCCAGCGGATCGACCGTGTTCGTCACCCCTGACTCTTCCGCGATGATCTGCTGCGTGCGCAGGGCAATGGTCACTGCATGTTCGGAGGGAAGAGCGAGTGCTTCATCGAGCGAATTGGTATGGAGCGATTGCGTCCCGCCCAACACAGCCGCGAGCGCTTGAATAGCGACTCTCACCACATTGTTCTCAGGCTGTTGCGCGGTGAGGCTGACTCCCGCCGTCTGTGTGTGGAAGCGGCACAACCACGAACGCGGATTTTTCGCTCCGAACGTTTCCTTCATCTCACGCGCCCAAATGCGGCGCGCCGCACGGTATTTTGCGATCTCTTCGAAGAAGTCGTTGTGGGCGTTGAAGAAGAACGATAGGCGCGGCGCGAACCCATCCACGTCTATGCCGCGGGCGATACCCCACCTTACATATTCAAGCCCGTCACCGAGTGTGAACGCCAGTTCCTGCGCGGCAGTCGACCCCGCTTCACGGATGTGGTATCCGCTGATCGAGATCGTGTTCCATTGCGGCACTTTTTGCGAGCCGAATTCCATCGTGTCGACGACCAGCCGCATGGACGGTTCAGGCGGGAAGATGAATTCCTTTTGCGCGATGAATTCTTTCAGTATGTCGTTCTGGATCGTGCCGCGTAGTTGATCGAGTCGAATGCCGCGATTCTCTGCGGCAGCAAGATACATTGCCCACGTGATCGCGGCAGGAGAGTTGATCGTCATGCTGGTGGACACTTTTTCGAATGGAATCCCATCGAAAAGGATCTCCATATCCTTTAAGGAGGAAACAGCCACACCGCATTTTCCGAACTCGCCCAACGCTTCAGGTTGATCTGTGTCATAGCCCATTAAAGTTGCGAGATCGAATGCTACAGATAAGCCTGTCTGTCCCTGTTCCAGTAAATATTTGAAGCGTTCGTTCGTTTCCTCGGCGGTGCCAAAACCGGCGAACATGCGCATCGTCCACAGTTTGGAGCGGTGAAGCGTCGGGTGGACTCCTCTTGTGAAGGGGTACTCTCCCGGAAGTCCAAGAGAGGAAGCGTAGTCCTTATCCGCCACATCGAGCGGAGTGTAGAGTCGGTTGATAGGCTCGGAGGAGGTCGTGATGAATTCGTCCGCGCGTTCGGGCATTGAATTCAAGACTTTGCTGAGCGAGGTCTCCTCCCAATTCTCAAGCGCGTCTTTCACTTCGTCCAGTTTCTTTTTATCGTACATCTAAATCTCCTTTGTCGAAGATGATTGCATTATAATCGCCTGCCCCCACCCTGCCTCCCCCAAAATCCGACGAACCCCAGTCGGATTTTGGGGGAGGTGGCACGAAGTGACGGAGGGGGCAGGGGTGGTATACTCGCCTCATGCCACGCTTTGAAATTGATGTAGACCCATGCGACCATCTCACCGCTGACGCCATCGGAAGACCTGGCCAGCGTGTTTTTTATTTGCAAGCCTATCAGGATCAGCGCACGATCACGGTGATCATCGAGAAGACGCAATTACATTCGCTTGCCATCGCTGTGGAGCAGTTCCTGGCGCAGATCGACGAGCAGAACCCCGACCTCTCGGAAGCCTCCGGTGATTACATCGAGGAAGCCATGCGCATCAACCCGCCCGTGGACCCGCTCTTCCGCGCGGGTGAGATCGGACTGGGCTACGACAAGGAACGCGACAAGGTTGTATTGTTCGTCAAGGAAATCCTGACCGAAGAGGACGACCCTGAGAACGCAGCGGTGGTGCGCTTTTGGGCATCGCGCGAACAGGTGCGGATGCTGGCGCGCTGGGGCGTGGAAGTTGTCTCACGCGGACGCCCGCTCTGCCCGCAATGCGGACAACCCGAGGAACCCGAGGGTCATTTCTGTCCCAAGAAGAATGGGCATATGCATTAGGCCACATAACGATATCTAGCACCCACAACTTTTCCGGATAATCAACTCACTCTCCAAAACAATTCGTTTTCTATCCAATCGTTTCCCGTCAATTAACCGCGTGAGCATGTTCATTGCCTCCACGCCCATTTGATAGGCGGGTAAAGCCACAGTCGTCAGCTGCGGATCCATCAACGGGGCGAGGTCAATGTTGTCCTTGCTGATGATGGCAAAATCCTGAGGGATTCGTTTTCCATTCTCCTTGATCGCGCGGATCACACCTGCCGCCATCAAATCACCAGATACAAAAATCGCTTTGGGGGGCTTGCTCATTTGAAGCAGGCGCAACACTGCCTGATAG
>DATDAG010000523.1:0-2691 GCA_036525495.1 Anaerolineales bacterium | reverse complement strand
TTGCCGGTTACACATCTGCCATGCTGACATTGTTAATGGATATCGGGAGACCAGATCGTTTCTGGCATCCATGGGTGTTTTGGAACATCCACTCTGTGTTGTGGGAAGTCACCATGTGCATCACGATCTACCTGACGATCCTGCTCACCGAGTTTGCTCCTGTGATCGTTGAAGCAAAATTCTTCGACCGCTGGCCCCGCCTCCGGGCATTGGGACATTTCCTGCATAGGTTCACACCATTTCTTGCGGTTTTGGGTCTATTGATCTCGCTCCTGCATCAATCCTCATTGGGAGCTACATACGGCGTGCTGAAATCCCGCCCGATTTGGTTCAAGCCGAGCATGCCCATCATGTTCGTTTTGTCCGCTATCGCGGCAGGTCCCGCTATAACCGTTGCTGTGGCATACGTGGTGGAATGGATACTTGGAAAACGCACTGTCCCGCACGATGTTTTGCGGATCATTACCCGTTTCAGCGGCATCGGTTTGCTGGTATATGGATATATCAAATTCTGGGATCTGGCGGCAGTGACCTATTACGGCAGTACGCCTGGTGTCAGTTCGGGGTTTTCCCTCCTGCAACAGCAAACCCCATACTCATTCAGCTTTTGGGTTGGGGAGGTGATCCTGGGAATCTTGATACCAGCAATCCTATTCCTTGTGCCGCGCTTCAACAAGAATCCCGCCGCGGCTGTGGTTGGCGCGCTTTCTGCGATGGTCGGGATACTTATTCACCGTTGGAATGTCACGGTGGGCGGATTGTTTGTCCCGCTCTCCTATTCACCGGGCACTGTCTACGAACTTCCGATTGGCAGTTATTTCCCTGCGCCGATCGAATGGGGAGTGGGTATCCTGGTGGTCGGTTACGCGTTGACCGTTCTTACCTTGGCGGTTCGCTTTCTGCCTCTTTTCGAGAAAAAGGAACATTAGTCTAATCACGTTAAATATTTGTTTTTGAACAGTGGAACTTTGACCAGTTCCGCTGTTCTGGCTAAATTGGTGACATTTGTCCTTATTATTCCCTATCAGGTTTAAGTTATACTTACCCGCAGCTAATTTCACTCTTATCTCTGGAGATGCAATGCCTAATCCATTCGTTGCAAGCGGTTGGAATTACCTGCCGTGGAGGGAGAAGCAATGAGCGATACACCTGCCAATCCAGTATTTGTTACTTTGCTATTCATATTACGTTGTTTGGTGCCAGTGGCAATTCTGTTCGGCATCTCGTACCTGCTTCGCAGGTTGGGATTGGTTGCCGAAACACCCGAACCCCCCAGTGGGTATGAAGAGAATGGCGATAATCTTCCTCCGCCTGACCCTCATCAAGAAAAAGAAGGAGATCTGACACATGACAACGCGTAATCCGCATCGTCAGACTTTCTGGTTGATCGCGGCAGGCGCAATCGTCCTGCTGTTAAGTTTATTGATGGTTTCACCTGCCAATGCCGAGCCACCGGTGCAGGAGACCGAAAAATACTGTTTGTCCTGTCATGGGGACTCAAGCTTGCGCATGACCCTGCCCAATGGAGACGTTCTTTCTTTATACATTTCGCAAGATGATCTTGATCATTCTATCCACAGTTCCAAAGGTATCGAATGTGAAGCCTGCCATAACGATATCAAGGAATATCCTCACCCTGAACTGACGTATCAAAGCGGGCGTGAACTTTCACGGGTTTATTATCAGACTTGCGAGAAATGTCATTCCGCAAATTATGAAAAAGCGCTGGACAGCATGCACGCATCTGCGGCTGACGCGGGAAATCTGGATGCCCCGATCTGCACGGATTGTCATGGTGCGCATGATGTCCGACCGCCGGACGAACCCCGCTCCCTGATTTCTGAAACATGCCGCGAGTGCCATACGGAGATTGTTGATACATATCGTCAGAGCGTTCATGGGGCGGCTTTGATGGAAGATGAGAATATGGACGTGCCGGTCTGTACAGACTGCCATGGTGTTCATGATATTCAGGATCCGCGTACGATCCAATTCCGTGTTGATGAGCCGGAACTTTGTGCCGGTTGCCATGCGGATGAGGAGTTGATGGGCAAATATGGATTGTCTGCTGATGTATACAGCATCTACAAACATTCGTGGCATGGCGTGGATGTGTCTGTTTATAAAGCACAGTGGCCCACCATCTGGCACGACAGCGCAATATGTTCAGACTGTCACGGCATTCACAATATACGTTCCACCGACGACCCACAGTCTATGGTGAACCCGGAGAACCTGCTTGTCACTTGTCAGCAATGCCATCCGACAGCGGGGCCGAACTGGGCCGAAGCCTGGACCGGTCATAATGAGATCAGCCTTGAACGCACGCCTGCCCTGTTCTATGTCGAGAGGTTCTATACCTCGTTCACGCCGTTCGTATTATGGGCTTGTATCATCTATGTTATCTTGCAGATTGTCCGCGCTACTGTTGACCGCGTGAGGAGAAATTTGCCATGAGTGGAAAAACAGAAATATCTCCCCGGACTGTCCATCACGAAAGGACCTTCCCGCGCTTCACTCTCGCCCAACGCTGGGAACATGCTGTGTTGTTATTGAGTGGACTGACGCTCCTCTTAACGGGACTACCGCAGAAGTACCGCGAATATTCCATCAGCCAGGACCTGCTTTCGACGCCGGACCGCGTGGAATTGATCCGCCAGATCCACCATATTGCCGCGGTCGTACTGGCGC
>DATDAG010000522.1:0-3317 GCA_036525495.1 Anaerolineales bacterium | reverse complement strand
GGCTTCTTCACCATTCTGAGCTTCATCAACAATTTCAACGTCCTCTTGGGCAGCCAATAAGGATCGGATACCGCTGCGGGTAATGGTTTGGTCATCAGCGATCAGAACGCGGATCGTTTCCATAGTGTGATTCTACTCCTCTTGGACCTCACAGGGCAGGCGAACAGAAATGCGCGTCCCACCTCCTGGATTTGCATTGATGGTGCAAACACCACCTACCTCCACCGCCCTGGCTTGCATGGAGAGCAAGCCCAGCCCGGTGGGACCATCGAATGCCATGCCCCTTCCATTGTCTAGAACCTCCAGCTCCAGCCCTGGACGGTAGGGCTCTGAGCCGCCGTTTGCCAGTGTCAATCTCAGCTCGCAAGAAGTCGCTCCGGCATCCTTGGTCACATTGGTGAGCGCTTCCAGGGCGATATATTACGCTGCGCTCTCAACGGCTGTAGGCAAAATGGGCAATGTTTCAGGTAAGTCCGCCTTGACGATTAAGCTCGGATCATGGTTCGCCTGAATGCGTTCACGCAGCGCTCCTACCAGACCGAGTAGCTCTAATTCGGGTGGATACAACTGGTGGGCAAATTGGCGTACCTGTAAAATAGTCTGGTCCAGCTGGGTCTGGATATCAGCAAGTAAATCTCGCGCTGCGCTGCTGTTCTGCTCCAACAAACTGGCTGCTCGTTCGGCTCTTCGAGCTAAACCAGTAAGCTGGTGCGCGACCCCGTCCTTTAATTTTTGGAGCCAGAGCTGTGCCGCGAATACAAAGGCTACTTCAGACCCTTCAGGGTGAGTTCAGACGCTTAAACATATCCCCAAGGCGAATTGGAATCTATTTTTCTAGGATTTAGAATGCTTTTCTACCCGATTTTTATGGATGGAATAATTACATCACCAGGTAAAAAAACTTAATTTTATGGCTTTACGCTCAGAATTCTGTCTCAAAACTTTTACTCGCCATAGTGATAAGCTTCCCGCAGCCATTTCATCAACTCAATGTCTACATCATTTTTTGAATCTAATATGATCGTGTGGTCAAAACTCATACCATTTATACGATTGATACTGAGAAACCTTTGATTTACTATACGATGCTGAGTACGTAATACCAGCTTGATCGATCGATTCCGGATCAACACCGATGCAAAAGGCTTGCGGTTTTCAAAAGAAATGGAAATTGTTTTCTTTATTTCCTGGACAGGTCCAAGCTTATTAAGTTCATCCACCAGTAGGTGATACAAGTCTAGGCCACTCTGGCTTTTTCCAGTGAATGTATCCTGGTCAGCAAGATATGTGTTTGAGGCTAACATGATTTTCTCCAATCCCTGAAATCAGGGGAATATTTACAAATTTCGTCAGGAAATAAAGACACCTGGTCTCATATCAGAACCAGGTGTTTTCATTAACTTCTTCACCAAGAAGCTGATTATCAGCGCCTTGTCTAGTTTTTTCCAAGATTAGATGGGAACTTGATTTTTGACATGATAATTATACCACATTATGTCCCAATTCTCTGAAACCGACATTCAGTGGGAGTGGATAAACATTGGGTTTAGATGAATTGGTAGACATGAGCCGGGTAATTAGGAAAGGCTTGCTTGTGCAACTGACGCCGATTGAAGGCGTACATAAACAGCTTCAGAGCCGCTTTCAAGGCTTCTGGACAGCGCGAAAAGCAGCGCGAACGACGCCCCAAGCGTGCCAGATAATGCCGCAGTTCAGCATTATCCCCTTCGACCGAGTAGGTTTCAGTCTTGCCTTGCGAGACTTCATACACCCCCCAGTGATACCACAGGCGATCATAGGCATCAAAAGCATCGCTGTAGTAGCGCTTGGCCTTGGGCGCTTCATCTACCATCTCCTGGATCACTTCCTGGGTTCGCTGCCAGACCACTTTGCAGCCCAAATAGCAGCGCGTGAGGCGATCTACGATGGTGACGATGAAGATTTGGTTTTTTTGTCCCCAATGAAGGTGAACACCTCGTCCATCTCGGCTTCTTTGACCTGCTCGGGCACTGGCGGATCGGGCAATTGGGCTGCTTGGGCTTTGACCCACAGGGAGACGGTGCGATGATGAAGCCCCAGATGACGACCAATCCGGCGCAGGTTCATTCCATCCACATACAGTTGGATAGCTTTCCGGCGCACTTCGTCTGGATAGGCCCAGGGCTTGGGGTTGGGCGTGTACTTTTTCATGCAGAACATGCAGATGTAGCGTTGGCTGCCGCGGGGTGTTTTGCCTACTCGATTTTGTCGTTCGGTTCGTTGGCATTTTGGACATTTGATCATGCCTATATTTTACCCAACTTTTAGCCACTCCCCAGTTGTGCTGGCATAATGACTATTCTCAGTTTATGCTATACTCAATGAAATATTGGTACTATAAAGACCTACTACAGCCTATTGCCTCAATCGTTTATAGAGTTAGGATGCAGAGGTCTAAGCTGTTGAGTCACTAAAGCATAGCTAACCATTTGTTAGCCTGCTGCACGAATGATTAGGAAAGGGATGAGGCGCGTGGATACTTCACATCAGCTTATCTCCACCAAGCTATTTGTTCCGCCTCCACGTCCGACGCTCGTCCCGCGTCCCCGCCTCGTGGAACGCCTGAGCCAAGGTCTGACACTTCCACTCACCTTGGTCTCTGCCCCGGCTGGGTTTGGAAAGACCACGCTGATCAGCGAGTGGCGCGCCTCAAATGCCGGACGCGACTACCCGCTCGCCTGCCTCTCGCTCGAGAACGATGATAATGATCCAACGCGCTTCCTGACCTATGTAGTCGCTGCGCTGGGGACGCTGAAGCCGGACCTGGCCGAGACGGCGCTTGGCATGCTGCAATCTCCCCAGCCTCCACCGCTCGAGACGTTCTTGATCGGCTTGATCAACGATCTGGGCGAACTCGATCACTCCTTCGCCCTTGTGCTTGATGACTACCATGTCATCGGCACCAGGCCTGTCCATGAAGCTCTCGGTTTTCTCCTCGACCACCTGCCCACGCACATGCATCTGGTACTCCTCACCCGCGCCGACCCACCCCTGCCCCTGGCCCGTATGCGCGCCCGCAATCAACTGGTCGAGATCCGTGCCGATGATTTACGCTTCACATCCACTGAATCCGTAGCCTTCTTCAACCAGGTGCAAGGCCTGGCGCTTTCCAATGAGCACGTATCGGCATTGGAACAGCGCACAGAGGGCTGGATCGCAGGTCTGCAACTGGCCGCGCTGGCCATGCATTCACCACGCTTGATGCAGAGGTCCGAAGACATTGCCAGTTTCATTGCTGCCTTTACCGGCAGCCACTATTACGTTGCGGATTACCTGGC
>DATDAG010000521.1:0-4916 GCA_036525495.1 Anaerolineales bacterium | reverse complement strand
ACGCCGTCGTCGTGAGTGTTTTAATTGCGGGCAACGCTTCAGTACGTACGAGCGTCCGATCCTTGCGACTCCGCTCTTGATCAAACAGGACGGCACGCGCGAGGAATTCGACCGCGAGAAAATGGCGCGTGGTATCCGCATTTCCTGCGCCAAGCGGCCCGTCTCCGCGGCGGATATCGAAAGAATGATCGGGCAGGTCGAATCGCAGTTGCAGAAAATGGGTAAAGCTGAGGTTTCCTCACGCGTTGTAGGCGACCTTGTTATGAAAGTATTGAAGGAGATGGACCAGGTGGCGTACATTCGCTACGCGATTGTGTATCTTGGCTTGGATGACCTCCACTCCATTCGCGACGAAATCAATCAATTGCTCGAAGGATAATTAACCGACAGCGACCATTCCGTATGGGGCGGAGTGTAAGTTGCTGTCGGTTTTTTGCCACAAAATCTTTTAGAGGAGAGTGTATTATGGCTGGCAAGGCAGTTACCACGAAAAAACAGGTAAAGAATGGATTACTTCCAACTCCTCCCATGCCCAAGGGATTGCCGAAGGCAAATCTTACAGATAACGCCCGTCAGGTGTTGATGAAACGATATGTCCGGAGCGGGGACGATGGCAAGCCCGCCGAGAACGTGGAGGAAATGTTCTGGCGTGTTGCTCATCACGTTGCCAAAGTGGAGGGGCAGTGGGGCGCAGATATCCGTGAGCGGACGGTTGAGTACTATCATTTATTATCCAGCAAGAAATTTTTTCCGAATTCCCCGACCTTTACCGGCGCTGGCACGCCGTTGGGTCAACTCGCGGCTTGTTTCGTGTTACCTATTACCGATGATATGGGACGCGACAGCGCGGGCATCTTTCAGACCTTGCGCGACGCGGCGTTGATCCAGCAGACGGGTGGCGGGAACGGTTTCTCCTTCTCGCGTCTGCGACCGAAGGGTGCGATGGTCTTGACCTCCGCCGGGCAGGCAACCGGACCTGTCGGATTCCTCCGTGTGTATGACCATGCCTTCGGTGAGATTGCACAGGGAGGAACTCGGCGTGGAGCGAACATGGCGGTATTGCGTGTGGATCACCCGGACGTGGAAGATTTCATTTCATGTAAGATCAACGAGAACCATATTACGAACTTCAACATCTCTGTCGGTATTACTGACGCCTTCATGCGCGCTGTGAAGGATGACAAGGAGTGGGAACTTCGCTTCCCCGATATGAAGGAAGCCAAGAAAAAAGGATTCCGCGGCACATTGGAACAGGCTGAAGCCGCGGGGATCAAGATCAATTCCTATGGCAAGGTCAAGGCGCGCGATATTTTCGATAAGATCGTCAAACAGGCACATCACAACGGCGAACCAGGTGTGTTGTTCCTTGACGCGGCAAACCGCTCGAACCCGGTTCCGCATTTGTATCCGCTTGAGGCTACGAATCCATGCATTACGGGCGATACCTTGATTTATACCGAACAAGGTTTGCGCCGCGCGGTTGATCTTGCCGCAGAAGCGGTGGAAATCAATGTAACGACAGATGCCCGCTTTGGCACAGAAACATTCATGCCAGCCACACATGTTTTCCAGACAGGTACAAAATCCGTTGTTAGATTGATGACTCGCGAAGGTTATGAACTGCGTCTTACGGGAGATCACCGTGTTATGACCGCTCGTGGATGGATCGAGGCAGAAAACCTGCAATCTGGGGACCGTATCCATATTCTGAACCGCAAAGGTGGTTTTGGAAAAGAGGGAACTATCGAAGAAGGTCGTGTGTTGGGTTGGCTAGTCGGTGACGGAACAGTGAATGTCGTTCGTGCTGTCCTTTCGTTCTTTGGCGATGAAAAACGTGAACTTGCCCCTGTGTTTGCCGATATGGTTACCAGCCTTGTTGACAAGCCGGGGCAGCGCCGTTCGTATCCCGTAGGGATTGTCAATGTGGATGAACGTGATGAGGCGAGGGTCGCGTCTGACCGTTTGCGCGGATGGGCGGCTCAATATGGGATTACAGAAACAGAAAAGCATTTTGTACCGTCAGCTGTATTTGCAGGCAGTGAAGAGATTCAACGTGGTTTCCTGCAAGCCTTGTTTACCGCTGATGGGCAGGTGAATAATGGTGGTGTCAAAGGCTGTTCCGTGCGTTTGTCATCCAGTCATTTGAATTTACTGAAAGATGTTCAAAAATTGCTTTTGAACTTTGGAATTGTAAGCCGCATTTATGAAAATCGTCGGCTTGCTGGGTATCGTCCAATGCCGGATGGCAAAGGTGGCATAAAAGAATACTTCTACCAGCCGCAGCATGACCTGGCAATCAGCAAGACTAATTTGATTCGATTTACTAATGAGATCGGCTTCCTGACGGACGTCAAGCAGGCCAAGCTGGCGGATTATTTGAGCCAAAGAGTGCGCGGACTCTATGAAGAGACTTTTCTCGCAACTGTTTTGGCTGTGGAACCCGATGGTGTTGAACCAGTCTACGACTTGCACCAGCCTGATACACATTCATTTATTGCGAATGGCTTGGTCGTTCATAATTGCGGCGAACAATGGCTGGGACCGTACGAAAACTGCTGTCTCGGTTCGGTGAATCTCAATGAGCATTGCGGTCCTCTCGACAAAGAGGGGCGTGGCACGGTGGATTGGGAATTGCTACGCCAAAGTGTTGTGACGGCGACTCGCTTCCTCGATGATGTGGTCGAAGCGAATGCGTATGTTCCCGCGGTGGCGCAGTTGAAGGAAGCCGCCCATCGGGCGCGACGCATTGGTCTCGGCATCATGGGGCTTGCGGATCTGATGTATCACGTTGGCGTGCGGTATGGCTCGCAAGAGGGGCAGGAGTTCGGCGCGCAGGTGATGGAGTTCGTCCGTTACCACGCCATGATGACGAGTATCGATCTTGCAAGAGAACGCGGACCGTTCCCCGCCATCGAAGGCTCGATCTACGATATGGAAGACATGACCTGGACACCGCCGCAGACGCTGGTCAAGTTTAAGAATAATTGGAGCAGGGCTCAGGTCCAGTGGGAGGCGGTGGTGGATGGCATCAAGAAGCACGGCATCCGCAATGCCGCGCAGACCACAGTCGCGCCGACCGGCACTATCGCAACAGTTGCAGGTTGCGAGGGTTATGGTTGTGAGCCTGTCTTTGCGTTGGCATATATCCGCCATGTCAACGATAAAGGCAAAGATTTGAAACTTACTTATGCAAGCCCGCGCTTCGACGCGGCGTTGAAGAAACTCGGGCTTGGCGAAGAAAAGCGGGAGGAAATCGTCGAGCAGGTGATGAGCGCAGGCACGTGCCAGCACATCAAGGAACTGCCACAAGCTGTGCGCGATACGTTCGTTGTTTCGGGCGATATCAGCGCCGAGGAACATGTGCGCATGCAGGGCGCGTTGCAGGCGTTCGTCGATAACTCGCTCTCGAAGACCGTCAACTTTCATGAAAATGCCACCGAAGAAGATGTGGCGAAGGCATACATGATGGCGTGGGAACTCGGATGCAAAGGCATCACCGTCTATGTGACGGGTTCGCGCGACAAAGTTGTATTGGAGACGAAAGCAACAGCGGATAAAAAAGACTCGCCTCAGACTCAGCCGGCATCTGCCTCGGCTCCCAAGCCTGAACTCGCGCCAACATTTTCTCCTGATCCTAAAAAACCCCGCCCCCGCGCTCTGACAGGTAAAACGCTCAGCGTGGAAACTCCCGTTGGCAAGGCGTTCGTGACGATCAACGAAAACGGAGGCGAGCAGCCGTTCGAAGCATTCATCAATACTGCGAAAGCCGGTTCTGAAACCGCCGCAGTCTCCGAAGCGATTGGGCGGTTGATCTCGTACATCCTGCGCATGACGTCGCCCATCAAACAGACGGATCGTTTGCGCGAAGTGGTGCGTCAATTGCTTGGAATCGGTGGTGGTCGCTCACTTGGACTTGGTCCCAACCGTGTGCGCTCACTACCCGATGGCATCGGTCAGGTGCTTGATATGTATCTGCGTGAGAAATCCGGCGCGTTGCCTGTGATGGAAGAGAAGCCCAGCGGGAATGGCAAGGGTGGGCACACGATAGAAGATGAAGTCGCGATGCAAAAAATGCGCATCGGCGATCTTTGCCCCGAATGCGGTGAAGCTGCTGTAGTAAATGAGGAGGGTTGCCGCAAGTGTTACTCATGCGGTTATAGTGAGTGTTAGAGATTTCTTCCCACCCCGCGCCCGTAAGGGCCGGGGTGGATTATTTAGGAGGTAAATATGCGATCAGGCCACTGCCCCAAATGCAATAATATGACGGTCTATAAGAAACCTGAAGGTATCGCCTTTGGCGATGGAAGAAACATCAAGGTGTACACTTCAGCTGTGACGATGCCAGTTCCTGCCGAGGATTATATTTGTACGACTTGCGGATATTTCGAACGGTATATCAACGATAGAGAAAAACTGGATAGCGTAGCTCAAAATTGGGAGAAGGTATCCTGATAAATGCAAAGCAAATCCGAAACGGTTCCCGCGTATTTGAAGGAAGTTCCCGCTGAACGACAGGACGCGTTGAAGCAATTGCGAGGGCAGTGCCGCAAATTGTTGGTCGGCTTCAAGGAATCAATGGAATACGGCATGCCGTCCTATTCACGCAACGGGGAGGTGGAGGTGGCATTCGCCAGCCAGAAGAATTACATCAGCATCTATATCCTGCGCACGGACGTGATGAAGACCCACAAAAAACTGTTGACTGGCAAAGGAGTCAGTTTTGGGAAGGGTTGCATCCGCTACACCAAACCCGAACGCATTGATATCAAGGTGGTGGAGAGCATGCTGCGTGCGACGGAGGAGTCAGAGGACGTGGTGTGTTAGTAGGTTTCAGTTAATCCTCTAGGTGTTGATCCACTTTGGGGTAGTTAGGCAACCTATTTGCCGTTGTTCACGACATTCTTTGCAAATATGAT
>DATDAG010000520.1:0-14050 GCA_036525495.1 Anaerolineales bacterium | reverse complement strand
CAGCATTGGAATTAGCTGGTTTCGAATCCTTCCGCGCAGACGAAGCCACTACAAGTGGGGACATTCTGACCGACATGTTCCAGGAACTATTACTGGCAGACCTGGTCATCGCAGATTTGAGCATCGACAACGCCAATGCTTTCTACGAACTTGGTATCCGGCACGCCTTTCGCAAACGCGGCGTTGTTCACATTCAGGCAGGACGCGCGTACATGCCCTTCGATATCTTCAACGTGCGCACGCTTCCTTACCATATCACGCCTGAAGGTGTCCCCGATCCGGAATTCCTGGAAAAGGATATCCAGGCTATCGCCCGTATGACGCGAGATACCTGGGCATCAGACCGGGAAGCGATCCATAGTCCCATTTTCAATCTCCTTACCGGCCTTGATGAGCCTGACCAAAAATCCCTGCGTACACCGCTGGCCACCGGCTTCTGGCGTGAGTACAACGAATGGAGAGATCGCGTTACCGTAGCGCAAAGACAAAAGCGTATCGGTGACATCCTGCTCTTGACTGAAGAGATCAAGAATCCTCTCATCAAAGAGGAGGCGATCGGCGAAGCGGGCAGAGCACTCAAGAACATGGATCGTCACGAGCTTGCCCTCGATCAGTACCGCAAGGGCTTGGATGTCAATTCCCGAAATGTGAACTTCCGCCGCGAAGAGGCAGAACTCTTAAACCGTCTCGGGCGCGTAGACGAGGCGATCGTCAAGGTCGAAAGTCTACTTGGGACCACCCCAAATGACAGTGAAGCCATTGCCATACTTGGGCGCATTTACAAAGAAATGTGGAGAGAATCCTGGAAGTGGGTCGAGAAAAAGGAAAAACGACTAAAAACTGCTTTTGATTCTTATCACTGGTTATTGAAAGCCGTTGACACCTATATGAAGGGTTTCCGCGTTGATCTGAACCAGATATACCCCGGTGTGAACGCACTCACTCTTTCAACAATGCTTGTGGAACTCGCCGCCAAATATGATGATCCTGAAAGCCCCGACCCGGAGATTTTATGGGTTCGCGACAACCTGAATGACCTGCGTGGTTCATTGACTTTCGCCCTCGAAGCAATTATTGACAATGATCAGGCAGATTACTGGACACTTGTATCAATGGCGGAACTGAAAGTTCTTACTGCAATAAGTGTTCAGGAAGTAGTGCGCGCCTATCGAAAAGCCCTAACAGCCTCCCGCCGGAATACATTCTTCCTGCAATCATCCCTGTCACAATTAGAGATACTCGAATCTCTCGAGATGCGTCCTGAATACGTAGAGGCAGGCATTCAGGTCATCAAAGAGGAATTGCGACGAATGCGCAAGGAGGAGGAAGACGAAGAAAAAATAGAAAAGGGTAAAGTCGAAAAACAACCGCGCCGCGATGGGCATGTCTTCCTGTTCACTGGTTACATGATCGACCACGAGAATAAGGCCAGTAGTTATTTCCCGCCTGATAAGGAAAACGACATCAAGCGGGCGATTGAGATGGTCCTTAAAAAACACAATGCCGGACCAGACGATCTTGCCGTCACTACCGGCATGGACGCGGGTAGCGAGATTCTTTTCGTCGAAAGTTGCGTGGAACGAAGAGTGCCCGTGCAGGCTTACTTCCCATCGACAGAGGCTCCCTATGTGCGAGACTTCGTCAGCCCTGGCGGAGAACAATGGGTGGAGCGATTCTATCGGATGCGCAATCACCCACTGGTGGACGAATTCTACCAGCCCGATCAGGTCGGTCTACCCAAGGAAGGGGATAACATCCATGAACGAAACAACCGCTGGGCGCTCTATTCGGCGCTGGGACGCGGTATTGATAAGGTCCGCTTGATTGCTCTTTGGGACGGGAAGAACGAAAGCACCCCAGATCTTGATGCCCGGTTAGTCAAGCATATGGTTGACCTCATGCGCGATACAGGTGGTATGGTCGAACTTATCAACCCGTTTAAATTATCAGGTTTGATCGAAGATGCTATAAAAGAGAGACGCGCCGCGTCCACTGAAGAACTTGTAAAACCGGTTATAAAGAAAAGAAAACCGAGAGCAAAAAAGGCAACAAAGAAAAAAGCCTAAAAAAACACAGACGCCTGCTGGTTCACTCGGCAGGCGTCATTACTTCATCAATCTTTTCTTTTGGATAGGGCCAAACCTCGCCCTTAATTCCTTTCGCAAGAAAGAAATCACCCGCTCGCACATCTTGAGGTCCTTCAAGGGAGACGACAGTTACAATCTGATCTGGGTTGCCGTTTGTGATATCAGTGAGGGGCACAAGGAGCGTAACCGCGTTTTTTGCGCAATATCCAGGTCTCGTAATGATATAGCTCTCCTCGAAAATGACCGGGTCAATGGGCCAGTAATCGTGGGGAGTGTCCACTTCGCTGACCAGAAAATCCCCTTTCTTGGCGGTCAACACTGCGCCCCACGGCGTTTTCACATCCAGGGTTTGAGAGTCGCCAGAATTGGGTAAAAATGGAATGACCCGTCTTTCCACTTTGCTTCGATAAGGCTTGAAATCAAGCGACTGCAAGATCGGGTCATCGGAAGTAATTACGATAGGCTTGCTCATAATTCTGATTGGCGATTCTACCATAAGCAAGTCAGGCAATGACATTACAGCACCAATAAAGACGGATCCCGTAATCAACTTGATATGTAGAACATCATATGCTATAAACCACAAATCCCTTATTACAAGTCACGTTCCATGCTCAACACAGAGAGGTGTGACATATGAGAACATTTTTCACCATTTGGGCGGGTCAACTTGTTTCGATACTGGGGTCCGGATTATCTAGGTTCGCTCTGGGCGTTTACATCTACGAGCTTTCCGGGTCCGCGACCCAGTTCGGGCTGGTACTGCTTTCTGCAACATTACCATCCCTGTTGATCACGCCCGTTGCGGGAGCATTAGTGGATCGCTGGGACAGACGCACAGTGATGATTCTCGCCGACACAGGCGCCGCGCTGATAACGCTTGTCATATGGGGGTTGCTCGCCAGCGACCAGCTTGCACTCTGGCATATTTACATTTTGAGCGCTCTTGGAGCGATCCTCGAAGCCTTCCAAGCCCCTGCATATACCGCATCCATCACACTGATAGTCCCCAAGGAACATTATGGGCGCGCCTCAGGCATGACCCAATTGATCGAAGCGCTTGCCCAGATCGTCACGCCGATTGCAGCGGGATTCCTTGTCATCACCATCAGACTCGAAGGCATCCTCATGGTGGATTTCATCACCTTCTTCTTCGCCATCGCGGCGCTGATGCTTGTACACATCCCCAAACCTCCCCCTTCAAAGGAAGGTCTCGAAAGCAAAGGCAGTCTGCTCACTGAGGTGCGCTTTGGCTGGAACTACCTCTGGAAACGAACAGGCCTGTTCGGGATGTTATCCCTCTTTGCGGTCATTAATTTTGCGCTTGGTTTTTTCTCTGCCCTCATCACACCCATGATCCTATCCATCACAACGCCCGAAAAATTGGGGACCGTGGTATCAGCAGGAGGCTTCGGTCTCTTCGTTGGCAGTATCATCATGAGCACCTGGGGCGGCGCAAAACGAAAAATGCACAGTCTCATCGGCAGCATGATCGCCTTTGGATTCGCCCTTTCACTTATGGGAGTTAGCAATAATTTGGTGGTTATCGGGGCGGCGGGGTTTGTGTTCTTCATTCTCCTGCCCATTGCCGCGGGGTCAAGCCAGGCGATCTGGCAGAGAAAGATCCCTCCAGATCTGCAGGGGCGCATTTTCTCCACACGCAGTTTGATCGCATCGTCCGCGCGCCCATTATCACTGTTGCTTGCCGGTCCACTCGCAGATTTTGTCTTCGAACCAGCCATGCAGGCAAACGGCTCACTTGCAAGCGTACTTGGACCGTTCCTTGGAGTCGGTGCGGGGCGCGGCATCGGATTACTGTTCATCATCATGGGGTTGATTATCGTTGCCGCGAATATCATTGGGTATATGAACCCACGGATTCGCAACGTGGAGGATGAGATCCCCGATTTCAAGGCGGAAGAACCCTCGCCCGCATCAGGCTGACCCCGTGGGAAAACTCGTCACGATTATCGGTCCCAGCGGCGTTGGAAAAACATCGCTCGTCAACGCACTCGCAAACACGAATCAATTTGGAACTGCGTACGAAGAGCATGCCGAGCGTCCTTTCCAGATACTGGCAAAACAAGATTTCCGTTACACGTTCGCCAACCAGATGGATTACCTGATCCTCCGCGCAGAACAGGAAAGGGAATTGCGCGCCGCGCCGCGAATTGGATTAATGGATGGCGGTCTTGATCTGGACTTCCACGGGTTCACCCGCCTCTTTCTAAGCCGGAACCTGCTCAGCCCAAACGAGTTTGACCTTTGCCGGCGTTTTTATCATCTCACCCGCGAACTGCTTCCATTACCCGAGCTCATTGTCCGCTTGAAAACAGATGAGGAAACAGTGGCAGGCAGATTGTCCGGAAGGAAGCGGATCAACATCGCAAATGCAGAAGATACGGCAATTTTCAATTCCTGTTTGGATGAGTGGCTCGCCAACGTCCCATCGAATCAACTGTTGGAACTGGATGTAACGAACGAAGACATAAGTTATAAACAGAGTATTGACATCATTCTTGATACAATCAGGAATATCTTATAGCGCGGAGGCTCGCATGAAATCACAAGACATCATCCCTGTCGTATTATCCATTGTCGTGATCATCCTTGTTGCAGTTCTGGAGAAACAAAGCAAACTCTTCGCCGCGTTGACCGCCACCATGCCGCTTACTGCCCCACTGGCATTATGGATCGCTTATTCATCCAATACGGGGAATAAGGAGGCGGTATCGAATTTCAGCTTGAGCTTATTGCTTGGACTATTGCCCACACTTGCATTTCTCATCACGGTCGTATTCGCCGCGCGTGCGGGAATGAAACTCCTGCCCATGATATTGACGGGATATGGCGTGTGGGGAATCGGCGCATTGATTTTATATTTATTGAGAAATACACTTGGCATTAGATAACTTGAAAGGAGCAAAGAATGTATACAACCGATCAATATGAAGGGATCATTGCAGAGACTGTCACTGTGGCAGGCGCGAACGGAGATATGATCAACGCATATTTCGCCCGCCCGCTTGGACCGGGTCCGCACCCCGCGATGGTGCTGGCGCACCACATGCCGGGCTGGGACGAGTGGTATCGTGAAACTGCTTTCAAGTTTGCCAATCATGGGTATGTAACAATCGTCCCGAATCTTTACTTTCGCAGTGGACATGGAACGCCGGAAGATGTCGCGGCAAAAGCCCGTGCGGATGGTGGGGTTCCAGACGATCAAGCTGTCGGCGACCTTGAAGGCGCGATGAAGTATCTGCGAGGGCTTCCCTACGTCAACGGTAAAGTGGGGATTTTTGGTACATGCTCCGGGGGAAGACACGCCTATCTTGCCGCGTGCCTCGTGCAAGGTTGTGATGCAATTGTGGACTGCTGGGGTGGGCGTATTGTCATGCCGCAGGACGCGCTGAATGAGAAAACCCCTGTTGCGCCCATTGATTACACAAAAGATTTACCGTGTCCCATTCTTGGAATCTTCGGCAATGATGACACCAGTCCCACACCGGAACAGGTGGACCAGCATGAAGAAGCATTGAAGAAACACGGAAAGGATTACGAGTTCCATCGCTACGATGGCGCAGGCCATGGGTTCTTCTATTACATCTATAAAGCCTATCGTCAGGAGCAAGCAATGGACGGATGGCAGAAGGTCTTTGTATTTTTGGAAAAGCATCTCGGTAACTAATGTCGTTGAGAAGGAGCGAAGCGGCTGAAGCAATCTCAGCCAACCATCAAAATTGAGATTGCTTCGCAGCTTGCGTTCGCAATGACATTAGAAAGGAAATTATCATGTGCACAATGATCGTTGAAAAGGTACGGATCGAAGGAAGCGGCAAGGGGATGAGCGGGTGGTTCAAACTGGAAGGAGCGAATGTGTCGTATGACCATCCCTTCAACGCGCCGTATGAGCACGCGCTCAACATAGACTTTGTGAACGAATCCAAGGGACCCTCGGCACGTGTAGCTGTGGAACTGAGCGAGGCGGCGGCAAGAGAGTTAATCAAGACCATACAGGCTGTGCTTGACAAGGCAGGCGAGGGCGGGCACCTAGAAAGCCAGCGATAATTGGACAGAATATAGATACACCTTAGGGCGGAAAATGCGCTGGGAAAGGTTCCAGCGGGGTAAAATGTAAATCGAGCAGAGTCAACTTTCCGTTAGGGATGAAGCGGATCTTCATCCGATAGTTGAAAGGAATATGCGATGTCAGATCAACCCGAAGCAAGAAAAAAATCTCGTTACGGTGCCGAAGCCCGTTACGGCATGCCAGCAGCGGACCAGATCATAATCAACAGGCACTACACGATCGGATACTCATATTATTTCAGGCAGGCGAAGTGGGCGCTGGAAATCGTTGATGAAGATATGATAGAAGTACCCAGGCTGGACACCTTCCGCCCAGACTATCGCATACCACAACGCTTTCGAACAGACCTGGCAATTTACCAGCGCTCAGGCTATGACCGGGGACACCTGGTTGCAAGCGCCAATCAGGGTGAATCACAGATACAAAACAGCGAGACATTTTTACTTTCCAACATGTCTCCGCAAAAGGCAAAATTCAATCGCGGCATCTGGAAAGAACTGGAAGGCGCAGTCAGGGAGCTAAATGCAAAACCCGATGTTCTGGAAACGTATGTGATCTGCGGACCGGTCTTCAATTTTGACATCCCAGTCAAAACGCTCAGAACAAAGGGAGATAAGGGAAATACACTTCCCATACCGCATGCATTCTATAAATCGGTGTTGATCGAGGATAGCCGGGGCAGATTTCGGATGTGGTCATTCCTGATGGCAAATGAAGAAGCGAAGAAACCGCTGAAAGATTTCCTTGTACCCACCAGAAAAATAGAACGATATTCAGGGCTGTTGTTATGGGAAGGCCTGGTTGGCAAAGAGATCGACCGCGAAAAAGAAAAGGTCCGCTCGATGTGGTAGGTGGTGTGACACGCTACTTCCAAGGAGACACAAATTGGCAATCAAAACCATTATCGAATTACAGGCAAAGCCTGGTCAACGTGATGATCTCATCAAATCCATGGATAATGTGCTGGCAAGTATGAAAAACGCCAAGGGATTTCTGGGTATTTCAAGATATGAAGTAATCGATAACCCAGACAGCCTGATCGAAATCGCGGAATGGGAATCTCCCGAGGCGCGACAGACATGGCTCGAACAAAGCATGGTCACCGGCTCATTGAACAACCTTATGGGAAAATTAGGCGTCCCGTTCAAAGCGATCACGGTCAGGGATTTGTAATAGTCTCAGCGGCATATGAGGTTTACCCAACGATCGATCTCGCTTCTTACGACACTAATCGTAATAGGCGCGGCACTTGCCGGATGCTCCGCCGGCACAGCAGAGCCCACGCAAACGCTGCCGCTGGCTACTGAAACGGCATCCCCCACTCCGGCGCCGCGCCCAACCCTGCCCGGCGATAAAATTGACGTAGGTGGGTACAACCTGTACCTCGATTGCAAGGGAACCGGCAGCCCAGCGGTCATACTAGAGTCTGGACTTGATGGCGATGTGGTCACATGGAAACAAGTGCACCCTGAAGTCGCAATGTTTACGCGCGTATGCCGCTATGACCGGGCAGGTCTTGCCCACAGCGATTACGGTCCCATGCCGCGTAATGCAAAATTAACGGCGCAAGATCTACACACACTGCTCACGAAGGCGAACATCGTTCCCCCCTATATCCTTGTCGGACATTCCTTTGGCGGATTTTTGATCCGCCGCTATGCCTTCGATTATCCCGGCGAAGTGGCCGGCATGATTTTCATCGATTCGCTGCAAGAGGACTGGTGGGAAGAAGCGCTCGCCCTCCTGCCTGTCGACTCATCAAACGACTCAGCCCGCCTCGCATCTTTCCGCCTCTACCTTTCCGACGGCTGGCGCGACCCATCAAACAATTTCGAAGCGATGGACATTCCCGCCGTAGTGGAGCAAATCCGCGAAACCCGTGACTTCGGCGATATGCCCATCACCGTCCTCACCGCAGGGAAGTTTAATGTGCTGAATCCCGGCTTGCCTCCTGATCTGGAACAGGCATTGGCAAATCTATTTGTAGAACAGCAATCCCGCCTAGCCGCACTCTCTACGAATGGAATACAGATCATCATCCCTGATGCAGGGCATAACATGCCACGTGAATATCCATCTGCTGTGGTGGACGCGATTCGTGAGTTGGTTGTAGTAAAATAACCTGGAGGGCGATGGGTGGATTTGCGAAGCGTAACCATCATTGATCTATAGTGTTACCTGCAACAGGTAACTATTGCATTTTTCATATGTTTTGTATACTGATCAAGGGTATTTGGGAAGGAGGTGATCACAAACAAACATACCAAGCAAGATCCAGTGGGCTCCTGTATAACCGCTGGATTCAGTTCATCAGTTCAATTCGTCAAAGTGTAGATATGAAAGGAGTTAGAAGATGCTAAAAAAACAAGTTGTTTTTTTTCTTAGCGCATTGATCATGGGTTCGCTGATCCTGGCTGCCTGCGGTCCGGCACCAACAGCCCCTCCCCCCGAAGTTATTATCCAGACAGTTGAAGTTGAGGTTGAAGTTCCGGTCGAAGTGGAAGTTCCGGTTGAAGTGGAACCATTCCCGGAAGGCACCAAACTCAACATCTTGCAGTGGAGTCACTTTGTGCCTCAATACGATGTCTGGTTTGATCCCTTTGCAGAAGCCTGGGGAGATTCCCTCGGTGTTGATGTAACGGTCGATCACATTGCCCTCGGTGAACTGCCGGCTTCCCTGACAGCCGCGATCGATGCCGGCGCTGGTCCAAGCCTCGTGGAAATGGTCTTTGCACCTCCGCAATTTATCGAGGGACTGCATGATCTAACCGACCTTAACATGCAGGCACAGGAATTGTTCGGGGAACAGGCAGAGACCGGTAAAATGAGCTCATATTTACCAGCAACTGGAACCTACTATGGCTACAGCCCTGGTTGGGTGCCTGACCCTGCGAATTACGATAGAGCCATGTGGACGGAAGTTGGGTATCCTAATGGTCCCTCTACGTACGCGGACCTGCTCGACGGTGGTGCGAAGATCAAGGATCAACTGGGCGTCCCGCTGGGTTTGGGCATGTCACCTGAGCTTGACTCAAGGCTGGCGATGCGAAACGTCATCTGGTCGTTTGGCGGTTCGGTCCAGGACGAGAACGAGTGCGTGGTCATCAATTCACCTGAAACGCTCGAGGCTGTCCAGTACGTCTCCGATCTTTACAACTCAGCCATGACAGAGGAAGTCTTTGCGTGGACGCCTGCTTCAAACAATCAGGGGTTGATCGCCGGAGAACTTTCCTACATCCTCAACTCGATCTCTGCCTATCGCTCCCTGCAGGATATTGACGCCGAAGCTGCCGATAATATTGGCTTCGGTCCTGCCTTGAGCGGTCCACGTGGGGATCAATACGCTTCTGCCCACGTATGGTCTGTATACGTGATCCCGAACTATGTGGAAGGTCCAGAACTGGATGCGGCAAAGGCATTCCTGCTCCACTTGACAGCAAACTACAACCAGGCAGTTTTCAACGCCAAACTTTACAATTTCCCAGCTTTCCCCAGCACAGTGCCACAGTTAAACGGCTGGCTGGCTCAGGACCCATTTGGTTCCCGCCCGGCAAATAAATTGGAAGTCTTGTCCTCTGCCTGGGATACCGTAACCTGGCTGGGCTTCCCAGGACCAGCAAACCCGGCCATTGGTGAAGTGTTTGGCACCAATATTATCGTCACCATGATGGCTGAGGCGGCGCGAGGTGAAAAGACGCCAGAACAAGCCATTGCAGATGCAGAAACGCAGATCAACGCCATTTTTGACAAGTGGCGCGCTGCAGGGCTTGTGGGTTGCAATTAGCGAACGGTTGAAACCCGTCAAGGTTACGATCTGATTATCTGGGGAGGCAGTTAAAATCTGCCTCCCCAGCACAAAAGACGGGATTAAGCAAACAACCGATTTTGCTGGTTTCGAGGTTGTTGACATGGTTGGAATAATCACCCATTGAACTTGACGAGGTAAATATTATGGCAGTTATTGAAATTCGGAACCTGTCCAAGCATTTTGACAGGGTTCACGCCGTGGATGGGGTAGACCTGGCAATACCAGATGGCGAACTGGCTGTTATTCTGGGACCGTCCGGTTGCGGAAAAACAACGCTCATGCGCATGATCGCGGGATTGGAAAAGCCGACATCCGGAACCATTTCGATAGACGGGGTAGACGTAACGGAATTACCTCCCCGTGTCAGACCCATCGCAATGGTGTTTCAAAGCTATGCTCTTTATCCACACATGACAGTGTTTAACAATATAGCGTTCCCGTTAAAGGCGCACGGGAACTTATCTAAAGCCGTTATTAAGGAAAAAGTCGAATGGGCTGCCTCGATCTTGGGAATCGAAAAGCTTCTGGAGCGCAAACCGCGTCAATTGTCGGGAGGAGAAAGACAACGCGTTGCACTCGGAAGGGCGCTTGTCAAAGAACCCAAGATATTGCTTCTTGACGAGCCACTTTCCAACCTGGATGCCAAATTGAGGGCCTCCGCCCGCGATGAACTTCAGCGTTTTCAACGCAGGCTAGGAATCACTACAATATTTGTTACACATGATCAAATTGAGGCGTTGGGCATGGGTGATCGGATTATTGTCATGTCACAGGGCAAGGTGATGCAGATCGGCACTCCCCAGGAGGTCTATCACAAATCAGCCAATACCTTCGTGGCAACTTTCCTGGGCTCACCCGGCATGAATCTCATCAAACAGGAAAAGTATCTGCTTGGTTTTCGACCGGAGCAATTTGTGCCGCAAGAGACCGCCGAAAGAAAGGATGACCTGCAATTATTTCCTTTTACGGTTAAACGCGTGGAATATTTGGGGGCGGAACAGCAGGTATATGGAACCGTCAATGGTATGAACGAAGAGAACAGGATCATTTCCAGCCTTTCCTCTGAGACCAACGTCAAAATCGAACCCGGACAGACGTATACATTTGCCGTCCACAAGGACCAGCTCCGTTATTTTGACCCCGATTCGGGCTTGTTGGTCGAACCGGGTCAAATGGGTGATTTGAAGTAGGAGAATGAAATGGAAAATCACGCCACACAGAATCGGAAATGGTCAGGAAGATTTCGCTACTGGACAGACCGGGAGGATATCCTCAGTTCCCTGTTTTTATTTCCGGCAGTAATTTATATCGTTGCCCTGGTGGGGGTTCCCTTCCTCATTGCAGTGGCATTTAGTTTTACAGATGTAACTGCCGGAAACACGAGCCTGAATTTTACGGGTTTGGATAATTTTCGAGCGATTCTAAAGACGCCTCAGTTTTCGCAGAGTTTAAAGAACACAATTTCCTTCACGATCATTTCTCAAATCATCATCATCATATTGGCAAATATTCTTGCCTTGGTCCTGTCCATGGACTTCAAAGGCAAGTGGTTCGCCCGGTTTTTGATCATGCTTCCCTGGGCAACACCCATTGCCCTGGGGACGATTGGCTGGTTATGGCTTCTCGACTCGAAGTTCAGCCCCATTGACTGGACGTTTCGATATTTACATCTACTAGGCGAGCCGGATGCGCTACTGGGCGATACAAAAAACCTTTTCTATCTTGGTCGACTAGAATTGGCAAAGGCTTCCATAATATTGATCTATGTATGGAGAATGTTGCCGCTCTCTGCTGTCATCCTCATGGCAGGATTAACCTCGATTCCACAAGACCTTTTGGATCAGGCGGACGTAGACGGAGCAGGTTTTTGGCGTATTCTCTTTCAAATAAAACTTCCGCTGATCCTCCCCATAATGAGCATCGCTGTGCTATTCAGCATAATCTTTACCGTTGGCGATATGGCAGTTGTCTACGTACTGACTCGCGGCGGTCCTGTCTATTATACGCAGGTACTGCCAACCTGGGCATATTACAAGGGAATCGAGAGCGGCGCCCTGGCTGAAGGCGCAGCCACTGCCTTGTTCCTTTTCCCGGTTCTGCTTGCCGTTGCAATATTTGTGCTCAGATTTTCCCGCCGAACGGAGGTTACGTAGGCATGAAAAACATTATTCACTGGACAAAACGTGTCATCTTGTACGGAGCTGTCGGTATCTTTTGTTTTTTCTCTGCATCGCCATTTATATGGATGGTCATCACAATGTTCAAGCAGGATAGAGATCTCTATCGTTCTGCCAACAACCCATTTCTATATAACCTGTCTCCAACTCTTGATCATCTGAGACTGCTTTTAGTGCAGACAAACTTTCCGGTATTTCTCCGTAACTCCGTATTTATTGGCGTTCTGGTTGTGCTCATTACGCTCGTCATCAGCATCCCAGCCGCGTACAGTCTGGCACGGCTGGCAGGTCGCTGGGGAGAACGGGCTGGCATTGGTATCTTCCTTGTTTATCTTGTTCCTCCCACGCTGCTCTTTATTCCGCTTTCCCGCGTGGTTGTATCGCTTGGGTTGAACAATTCTTTATGGTCTTTGGTTCTGGTTTATCCAACGATCACGATCCCTTTCAGCACCTGGTTGTTAATGGGATTTTTTAAATCCATTCCAAAGGACTTGGAAGAAGCGGCAAGAGTGGATGGCTACAGCCGTTTAATGAGTTTCATCAAAGTTGTCATGCCCCTCTCTATATCAGGCGTGGTCGCGGTGACCGCCTTCACATTTACCCTTACGCTTCATGAATTCGTTTACGCGCTTGCCTTTGTAACCTCCTCAGCACAAAGGACGATCAGTGTCGGCGTTCCAACAGAGCTTGTACGCGGCGATGTGTTCTACTGGCAGTCCCTCATGGCGGCGGCGGCTATTGTCGCCATTCCAGTTGGGCTCATTTACAATATCTTTCTCGACCGCCTTGTCGCCGGTTTTACCATGGGCGCTGTAAAAGGATAAAGGATGGAATATGAAAAAATTGATCGTATTCGATGTAAACGAAACCCTTCTGGACCTAAAAGCGCTTGATTCAAAATTTGAGCAATTCTTTGGCAACGCCTCGGTACGGACCTCCTGGTTTGGTCAGGTCTTAAGAAACTCACTCGTAGCGACAATTACCGGCCGTTATGACGACTTCGGAAAGATCGCCGGCGCGGCATTGGACATGACTGCGCAACTTCAAAATGTTGCATTGAGCCCCGAGGATCGGACAGCAATTATGAGCGGCATACGCAGCCTGCCCCCACACGCAGATGTTCTTCCTGGATTGGAAAAACTCAAATCGGCGGGCTTCCGTCTCTTCACATTGACCAATTCCCCGCCACACGTTGTTGAGGCACAACTTCAAAGCGCAAGTTTAACTACGTATTTTGAAAAGAGCTTTTCAGTCGATGCAATAAAGAAATTCAAGCCAGATGCGGAAGTCTATAAGATGACTGCAAAGGAATTAGGCGTCTCGGCAGATCAGATCCGCCTGGTTGCTGCCCACGACTGGGATGTCGCCGGAGCGCTCCTTGCAGGGTGCGCCGCCGCTTTCATCGCCAGACCGGGTCATGTGCTTAATCCCGGCATGCCCGAACCTGACATTGTTGGAAAAGACCTTGTCGAAGTGGCAGACAAGATCATTGCAACAGATTCATAATTTAGAACGAACGGAGGAAATAACCTATGAAAAAGAATAGGCTTTTGATTGTGATCATAATTATCGTTTTGTTAATTCCGTTTTCAGTTCAGGCACAATCAGATCAATCACCCGCCAACAATAATGGGCGTGGTCAAAATTGCCGTCTGCCGGAGTCAAATGCCGAATCGCTTGAGATTCTCAGCAATTACTATCCCGGTTATTGGTGGGACCATACCGATCTCACTATTGCTGTTCAGGCGCATCCCAGCGCAACACAGGCGCAACTGGACGCTGTGGATGGAGCGATCGCAACCTGGAGCGATCTTTTTGATGAATGCTTCGAAGGGCTGATCACCCTCACCAATGTCACCAGTGCAAAGAAGAACCATCGTACCCATAT
>DATDAG010000519.1:0-17997 GCA_036525495.1 Anaerolineales bacterium | reverse complement strand
CTTGACAGTCGATTTCGAAAACGTTATTCTAAACATGGGATGTCTCCTTTTGCCTTGGATTGCAGTCTTTGGCATAAGGATATGACATCCCTCTCTTTTTTCAAAATGCAAAATTCAAATTCTTTTTCTTAAGGTCTATAGGTCAATGCCACATTCGCAATGACAGCCATAAAACCAGCAAGGGCGTTAAAGCCCATATCTATCGGATCGAAGACTCGGCTGGGAAGCAAAAACTGGATACCCTCATCAATTGTACCGATCAGCGACGTTACCAAAATGGTAACCAACGCGGGCATGCGGACGTAGCGCCCCTGCCCCGCACGTTCCTTGAGCGCTTCATAGATCAGGGTGGCGACGACGCTGTATTCGAATAGATGTGTGCGCTCCACGATCCCCATCCGCGCGAAAACCATCAGGTAGACAGCCGCTATGCCGATCCCGATGCCAATTTCAACTCCTCGGGGACGGGCTTTCAATCCCTGCGTCAGGACGGCGACCAACATCAGGAAGAAAGCAAAAACAAAGGTGCCCTCGAACAAACCCCTTTCACGTAACATCTCAGCTAGCGTTGCAGTCAGGCCGAGGGTCGAGTAGATCGCCGCGACCACGACCAGGGTCCAGACCCAGAAGCGCCGCTCCCTTTGGGATGTAAATAAAGACATGAGTTGATTATAGCCTTCAACAGGTATGGCTGGATGTGAAACCCTGGTTTTGCGAACTCGCCTGCGCGGCTTAAAACTGGGCAAGGGTATAATCCCTCTCATGCGAAACGCGGTCATCATCTACAACCCTACAGCGGGACGTTATAACGTAAAACCGTTCATCAGGTCAGCGGTCCAAGAATTGGAGTCCTTTGGATGGCAAGTGGATGCAGAAGCGACTCGTAGCGGCGCACACACCATCGAGTTGGCGAAGCAGGCTTCGGCTGAGAAAAAAGATGCGGTGTTTGCCGTCGGAGGCGATGGCACAATCGGCAATGTCGTCAACGGTCTGGTCGGTACCGAGACCGCCCTGGGCGTCCTGCCTGCGGGGACGGCGAACGTTTGGAGCATTGAATTGGGTCTACGCCCGTTCACGTGGACCCGTCCGTGGGTGCTGCGCAAGAATGCGTCCATCCTTGCGAACGCGCCGTGTTATTCGATTGACGTTGGCATGTGCAACCAGTATTCGTTCATGATGTGGGCGGGCATTGGCTTGGACGCGCTGACCATCCATAACATCGAGCCGCGCATACGCCTTGAAAAATTTTTTGCGATGCCCGAATATACGGCGAAGACCATCTGGCAGGCGGCGCAATGGAGCGGCGTGCAACTGCGCCTATGGGCGGACGGTGTTGAGGTCGAGGGCAATTACATCGTGGCTGTGTCCACGAACATCCGTCATTATCTCGGCGGCCATTCCAAACTTTCGCCCGATGCCTATCTCGACGATGGCTTGCTCGATATCTGGCTTTTCAGCGGGAACAATCTAGGCGATGCGCTGCGTCATGCATACAATATGTGGCGCGGCCATCACCTCAATGCGGAGGATGTCCGCCGCATCACGTTCAATCATTTGCGCGTCGAGAGTGAGTCGCCGTTCTGGATCCAGACCGACGGCGAGCCGCGCGGCTCCGCCCAGAATGCCGAAATCAAGATCCACTCGCGCGCGCTCAAAATGCTCATGCCCCCGCGCGGCATGGAATTATTGAAACATCGGTAGGGGCGAGGTCATCTCGCCCTATTGGGCGGGAGACCCCGCCCCCACATCACAAGGAAATTATGGACGCTCGTCAAATATTCAACAAATGGGTCATCCTTGGTGCATTGATCATAGCAGGACTCTTGACCATCATCACGATCATTTCCATTGGATGGACAACCCCGCCTCATTCCCCCGACGTTGGGTTTGCTCCCGCCGACCTGACCGTGATCTCCGCCCCAACCGCCACTCCCAATGTCACACCTACAGCGACCGTTGACCCCTTTGCAGCCTCTCCCACCCCAACAGGGATCGCGCTTGGCACATATGCACAGATCACAGGCACTGAAGGCGAGGGCTTGCGTATCCGCGCCGAACCCGGACTCACAGGCGAACCTGTTTTCCTGGGGTTTGATTCGGAGGTCTTCCTCGTGCAGGATGGTCCACACGAAGCGGATGGATACACATGGTGGTATCTTGTCGCGCCATACGACGATAACCGCGCAGGCTGGGCGGCTTCCGCTTTTTTGAATTACATCCCTTCGCCGTAACCGTTGCTAATGTCACCCTGAGTGGCGTAGCCACGAAGGGTCTCCGCCGTGAAGCGGCGGGATTCTTCGCTTCGCTCAGAATGACATGAATTGGAAATCCCATGAAACTGATTGACAACATCCCCGTCTGGGGCGAGCCGATCGACGAAAGCGCCTTATCGCAAATCAAGACTTGCGCGCGCACTGCTGATGCCACCGCCATGATGGCAGACCATCACAAAGGATACGCTGTTCCCATCGGGGGTGTGGTTGCGTATGCCGAAAGCATCAGTCCATCGGGCGTGGGGTTCGACATTGCCTGCGGCAACAAAGCCGTTCTGCTCGACATGCCCGCTTCGGAAATACGCGCCAATATCCGCACGATCATGGATGATATTTGGGATCATCTATCGTTTGGCATTGGTCTCAAGAATAAGACCCGCGTGGATCACGAACTCTTCGATGACCCTGCGTGGAACATTCGCGCGGTCAAGGGACTCAAGGATCTGGCGCGCGGTCAACTCGGTACGATCGGTTCTGGCAACCATTACGTTGACCTGTTCGAAGATGAGCAGGGACGCACCTGGATCGGCGTCCACTTTGGGTCGCGCGGACTCGGCCACAAAACCGCGACCTACTTCCTGAACGCGGGCGGCGCAAAGGATGGCATGGATGTTGAGCCGCTGGTATTGTCGGTCAGGTCGAACTTGGGATCGGAATATCTCGCCTGTATGAATCTCGCGGGTCGTTATGCCTACGCTGGACGTGATTGGGTATGCACTGAAGTGGCGCGTATGTTAGGTGCGAACGTTTTGGATGAAGTGCATAACCACCATAACTTTGCCTGGCGTGAGACCCATAATGGGCAGGAACTATGGGTGGTGCGTAAGGGAGCCACGCCCGCCTTCCCCGGTCAACGCGGGTTCGTGGGAGGTTCGATGGGTGACATCTCAGTCATTCTCGAAGGTGTGGAATCGGAGGAGACAAAATATTCGTTGTATTCCACCGTCCACGGCGCGGGACGGGTGATGAGCCGCACCGCGGCACGCGGCAAGTTCAATCGCAAGACGGGGAAGGTCATCAAAAAGGGCGCGGTGTCAAGTGAGATGATGCTGGATTGGGTGCGCAGGCAGGGGGTCGAGTTAAGAGGCGCCGGCACGGATGAGTCCCCACATTGTTACAAGCGTCTGCCCGAGGTGCTGGGCTTCCACGGTTCCACCATTCGCATTTTACACACGCTCAAACCGATCGGCGTTGCGATGGCTGGGGAGCATGAAGTGGATCCGTATAAGGATTAGAATATGTATTGCAGTCCAGTTTCTTATCCTTCGAAAAGCTGGTACTTTTGAGATAAATTGTAGTGAAAGGCAAGTGAATGATCCGAAGCCGCAAACTCCAATATGCTGACAGGGTTGCCCTGCAACAGGCGGACCAGGCGATCCGCAAGGACGTTTTGCGCGCCCTGGTCGAGATCATCACCAACAGCAACGACAGTTATTCCCGCCTGGAAGATTTTGGCGTTCGTGCCAGCGGCGAGACCATCATTGATATTTGGCGGAAGCGAAGGAATTCCATGATCCGCGTCCGTGACTTTGCGGAGGGCATGGATGACTTGCACATGGACAAGGTTGTCGGCACATACGGCGAAGCGACCAGCGGTATGAAGGAGGATATGCATGTGCGCGGCATGTGGGGGCGCGGGCTTAAGGATGCCATCTTCGGTCTGGGTTATGGGTATGTCAATTCGATCAAGGACGATACTCTCTATCGAAGTTCGCTCCTGCTCAAGGACGGCGTGCCGACTTTCAACCTTGATGACCCGACCCCCGCGACCGAGGAAGACAGGGTAAAACACGGCATACCTGAGGGGAACGGCACCGAGATCGAGATCATCGTTTCGCGTGAAGATGTCAAAATGCCGCAGTTCGACAACATGCGCAATTACCTGCAAAGGCATTTCGAATTACGCACGATCATGGGGAGTCCGTCACGCTTGATCATCCTGAGAAATCTTGCGGGGACAGATAAGATCAGGGATGAGTTCGTGCTTTCCTACAAACCGCCCAGGGGCGAAAAGGTGCTCGATGAACGGTTCGAAATCGAGGGTTTCCCTGCCTCCGCGCACCTGCAATTGTTGAGATCGAAGATCCAACTCTCGACGCGCGGCGAGGAGGGCGATTATGCCGACGCCGGACTGCTTGTCATCAGCCAGTCCACGGTCGTTTCGCTGACCATGCTCAAATTCGAGAATGACCCGTATGCATCCTTTTTCTACGGTTCGATCCGTTGTGATTATCTGCACGACCTCTTGAAGAACGATGAACCCATCCTCACTGCAACGCGCGATGGCATCAACTGGACCTTGCCGTTTACCAAAGCGTTGAAACAAGCGGTGGAGGAACGGATCGAGCCGCTCGTCCAGGTCGAGCGTGAACATGCCATGCAGGACGAGCAGATGAAACTTGACAAGCGTCTGCGCAAGAAACTCGATAAGACCATCCGTGAATTGAATGTGATCGCATCCTCCGAATTGAGAGATGTACGAAGTTCATCTTCGGATGGGAAGGGACTCGAACCGCCTCCTTCCGGACTTGGATTTGTTCCTGAACGAGTTTTTGTTCAAACGGGACAGACGATCACACTTACTTTAAGAGCCTATCTTTCTGAAACGATCCAGGACGGCGCGACGGTCTTTGTCGTTTCGGATAACCCGGAAGTGGATGTGTTGACCCCCAAGGTTCAGATCCATTCGGCAAATGAATCATCGAATATCGGCATTGCAAAGGTCCGGGTGGAGGGAAAGCAGGTTGGCAGTGAGGGCGTGGTGACAGCCTATTTGAGCGATCAAAAGACCCAGGCAGTGGTGCAGGTCCGGTCGCGGAAAGAAGCGATTGAAGATACCCAGCCGAAGAAACATCACGGACTTTTCGCCGATATCCGCTTCGACGACCGCATGGACCCGCGTCAACGCGTCTATCTGGATCGGGTCAATTCGAGTGTTGTGATCGCCACTGCCGCCCCATCTGTCAAACGCTATCTCGATGGGCAACACCGCCTCGACACATCCGTGCAGGGACAGGTCCTGCTTGCCGAACTCATCACCGAAGCTGTGTGTCGTGAGATCGCACGCCAGGGTGTCGAAAGTGGAAAGTTCCTGGCCCCCGAAGGCTCTGAAGCGGACGCGATACAGAGTCACTTTATTCGATTGCAAAACCGCTACGCTCATTTGATCCATGACGTGATCGTGACGAGGGAGTAACGGTCATGTCATTCCGAGCCGCGTAGCGGCGAAGGATCTCCACCGTTCTCTCAGAGATCTTTCGGGAGGGTGACTTGTCTGTGGCACGTCATTTCGCTGTAAACCAATACCAACGAAAAATCCGAAGCCGAAACTTCGGATTTTCATTCACCAACCATCAATTTATTAATTTTGCATCACGCGCATGATCTCTGCAACCAGGTTCTGCTCAGGGACCGCTCCGACGACCATCCCTTTGCCCGCGTTGATGACGGTCTGGGGCACGCCGCGGACGTTGAACCGGTTCGCCAATTCTGGGAATTCAGTCGCCTCAACGCCTTCGGCAATGATCATTTGCGGGTTTTCCATCGCCATCTGATGTGCAAGCAGCACCGCACGCGGACAGTACGGACAGGTTGGTGTCACGAACACTTGCAAGTGCAAAGGCTGTGTGAGGTTCTTCAGGTACTCACGCGTCTTTTCGTCGAGTCCAGACTCGCGCTTCGAGACAATCAAAATGTCGTTGATGAGCGTGCTGAACTCGTGGCCTGACGGAATTCCTGAAAATTGGATTCCAAGATTTGTTACTTCAGCATTATCCTTCGCTGTGATGACGATACCAGGCGCATTGGTTACGTTGAACTGGCTGGCAACATCCGCATTTTCCTGCAAGTCGTACACGCTCAATTCGAGTTTGTCGTTTAGGGCGGTCACTTCCTCCAGAAGTTGTTGCGCCTCGTTGCAGTAATCACAGTTATCTTTTGAGCCGAAGAAAAGCACCTGCACAGGTTCCTGAACTTCGGCAAAGGCTTCTTCGATCTGTTTGACGATCTGGTCATTGAGAACTTTTTCCATTTTGATTATGCTATTTCCATTTTTGTTGTCGTGATATCGAACGCGGGCGGATTTTCAAGGTGCTTCTTCACTGCGCACAACTCCGCAGAGCGGATGAGCGAATCGCGATACTTGTCGGGGAATTCGCTGGGAACTTGAATCTCCAGGTCGATCTTGTCCACCATGCGTGATAACGGATTGCTGTTCACCCGTTGCACGATGCGGATGCCTTCTGTTGGGATGCCGCGTTGCTGGCAGAAGCCGAGTACGTATATCCCTGCGCATGTTCCAATCGAAGAAAGGAATACGGCGAAGGGTGTCGGCGCGCTCGCAACAGGGGGCTGGTCGGTTGCCATCGTGAAGTTGCCGAAGTGGGCGTCTACGCGGGAGCCGCCGGGGAAGTCTACGATCATTTCCATGTGATTTATTACTCCTTGTTCTATATTATGCCACTCTGAGCACAGCGAAGAGTCTCGCTCTTTACGATAGAGATCCTTAGTTACGCTCAGGATGACTAAATTTTTACTGTCACTCATTGGATGCACCTTGAGTAATAAAGTTGCAGGTTTCACAAAGTGGGATGTATACTTTGCAAACCTGCAACTTTTTCACAGGAACTTCATCTAATGGATAAGACAATGCCGAATGAAATTTCACTGGAAGCGCTGATTGCTGGAGACCGTGCCGAGTTCGCGCGTCTTGTGGATGAATATTCCAGCCCGATCTATCGTCTTGGTTTGAGGATGCTTGGCAACCCCCAGGATGCAGAGGATGTGCTTCAGAACACATTCATCAACGCGCTTACGCACATCCAAAAATTTGAAGGTCGCTCCAGCATCGCAACATGGCTCTATCGAATCGCATCGAACGAAGCGCTGATGTTGATCCGCAAAAAAAAGCCGGAAGTTAATCTTGAGCCGCACGCGGATGTCGCGGGTGGGGAAGATGGAGATTTGAAACCAACACAATTCGTAGACTGGAGCGGGCTTCCAGAGGACGAATTGCTTTCGGGCGAAGGTAAAAAAGCGCTCGATGATTCGATTGACTCGTTGCCTGAATCCCTGCGAATTGTTTTTTTGTTGCGCGATATCGAAGGCTTGTCCATCAAGGAAACCGCCAACGCACTACGTCTAACCGAAACCAACGTCAAGACCCGTTTGTTGCGTGCCAGGATGCATTTACGCGAAGCGCTGTCCACTTATTATGGCGAACGTTTATCAGTAAGGAGTGAGAAATGAGCGAACATTTCCATAAGAATTGCGAAGGGTTGCTGGAGTCGCTGTCCGCGTATATTGACGGCGATCTCCCCCCTGAACTTTGCCTTGAACTGGAAAAGCACCTTGCTGGATGCAACGACTGCCGCGTTGTTTTGAATACTACAAGGCGGACGATCGATCTTGTGCATTCCCCTCTCGAAAAACCAGACCTGCCCGATGACGTGCGCGAACGCCTCTTCCAGCGCCTCAACCTGGATAATTACCTGACCCCCAAACCCAAATAGTTACCTCTCCCGAACGATCTGTTGAATCAAAAACTCCGAAGTTAAAGGCTTCGGAGTTTTTGATTCGTCAACATTACTTCTTTATCGTGAACCCATTGCCCGACCAGTTCATCATCCCGCCTTTCACGTTGACCGCGTTATAACCTGCCCGCAGTAATATCTTCGTCGCAGAGCGACTACGATTGCCCGTGGCGCAAATGCAGGCGATCTCCTTATCCTTGGGCAACTCTTCCAGACGGCGGCTTAACTCTCCGAGCGGGATCAACTTCGCGCCGACAATGTGACCAGTCCGAAATTCATTGGGCTGGCGAACATCCAATACAAGCGGGCGTTTCCCGTTCTTCAATTTCTCATTCAATTCCACTGCACTGACAGAAGGCATAGACGGTCCAAACAGGGGTTGCAATAAATTCATTCTGTGTTCTCCTAAAGTTTGATAATCATCATGTCACTCTGAGCGTAGTGAAGATTCTCTACGACGAAAAGAAAGACTCTTCAGTCGCAGCGAACGTTCCTTCAGAGTGACAAGGTTATATTGCCATTAGTTGATTAGATGCACCGATAAGCAAAAAGTTGCACAGCAAGCCTCGATCACTTCCCCAACTTCCTCGCCCGCCTCTTCGCCCTGCCGCGCTTCATTAACTTCTCGATCCATGCCACGAATGGTTCAGGGGACAGATACTCGATCAATGCTAATCTTTCCAACCCTCTTCCTTCCAAAACAGCATTCGCGGCTTCGATGCCTGTTAAACAAGCCCGTTCCAAAAAGAACGCGGGCGCAGGATGACGAACCCAGTCGCCAGCACAGAACAAGTTCTTCCAAGGCGTAACCGTTCCCAGCCAGGCATCTTTTGCGCCAACTTCAGGCAGTGTATGTACTTCAGCATTTCTTTGCAAATGCTGCCCAACACGATGTCCACGCAACTCGGGGAACGCCTGTTGCACATCATCAATTGCGCGCGTGAGCAACGTCGCATCAGGCTGTGCCAGCACTTCAGGCGGACCATACACATGCGCCTCGATCGCGCTCCCGCCTGTCTCACGCGCCCAACGACGATACGGGTCATACAAACGGTCGAGCCAGAAATAATTATGGATGATGAAATCGCCCGTGAAGATTCCTGCCTCCGATGTCTTCCTTGGCTTTGCATCGAACCACAAACGGATGATCGCATTCGACAACGCACGCGGAAAAAATAATTTATCCACTTCCTCGCCAATACTTGCGGATAAGATTTTCTTCGCATTATTGGGATCGGTCGCCAGGACAACATGATCTACCAAAGCGGACTCTTTGCCCTCAGCCGTTTCCCACTCAACCAGCCATTTCTCATCCCGCCTGTCAACCCGCTTCACTCTTGACCCAAGCCTGACTCCGCCTCCGAGTTGCTTTATCTTCTCTGCCAGCGGTTCACAGACGCTTGTCCCGCCGTCGTTGGGAAGGTACGTGAACATCCACGCATCGCGGCGCATCAATGTGTAGAAACGCAAAAAGGCGATGAACCCGGATATCGAGACCTCATCAGGATGTGATGAAAGTCCGTTGCGTGCCAGACCGAGAAAAAGGGATTTAATCGCGGGCGACCATCGCTTGGTCATGTCACCGAGAGTGAGTCCCTCCATCGGTTGGTTTTCTGCGAATGGGTCAATGCCCACTGCCATGATCAACCCTGCCCACACATTGAACAACGACGCCCAATCGCGCGGGTCGAGCATCAACAGAAATCTCATGCTCAGGAACAATCGCAAATAATGGAATGGCGGCGGGATGAACGAACGCCGAATCCGTGAGCCGACGGGAGCCATGCGCACAAGCGGACCGCGTTTATAGATCCAGTTTTCTTCTTGCGCAGGGACAAAGACAGGGCGCAGGTTATGGCGCGCCAGCATCGCCTGTAAATTGCGATACCCTGACCAGATGCCGTGCATCCCATGTTCCAGCCGAAAAGAATGCCCGCCGACCTGGATCGTTTCACTACCCGCCAGCCTGCCGCCGATGAACATTTCATCCGCTTCTAGGATGAGTGGCTTGAGTCCGCGTTCGGCGAGATGCAACCCCGCGCTTAAGCCTGCAACCCCTCCGCCGATTATTAAGACCTGACAGGTTTCTACTGAATCACGATTGTTTGAGTTGATATTCATTCACAATACCCACGATTAATATTCGTCACGATAAAACCTGTCAGGTCTGATTTCACCCTGGTGCATAGGTGGTGAGATGATCCCCTCTAATCATTTCTTTCAAATGTTCAAACGGATGCGCTTGCATCAGCGACGGTTCTGCATAGCATTGCTGGAAGCAGGAGACACACGAGGTCGGTGCTTCGCCGTATTTGTGTTTGGCGATCCTCCATGCTTCCTCCCATGTGTCCACACTCAATAAATTGACCGCGCGTCCACCCTGTTCGTCGTCAGCCTTTTCCATCGGGCGGCAGGGATAGGCGAGCCAGCCGTCGGGCAGGATGCGCGGAACGAGAGTCGGATAACATTCGTAGGGAATCTGGTCCAGCAGTGCCTTGAAGTAATTGTAACTGCCAAGGATCGGTGCGCCCTGCTTTTTGATTTCAACAACCTTTTCGATGAATGCGCGATACTCTTTCGATGTGACCAAATCATAGCGTGGTAAATTATTCACTGCCTGCGGAGAGAACGAAATGCGGATATCGTTCTCGGTGCAAAACGCGAGAAGTCTGTCCATGCTGGGGAGTGTCTCTGGTGTGATAACGGCGTTGAGAATTAATTTGAAGTTATGTTCTTTCTGAAGTGAAGCAACTTCTTGTACATTGGCAATGACCGTCTCTGCGTAGGCATCAGGAACGCTGACCATGTTCAGGGCTTGCGGGTCAACTGAGTCGAGGCTGATGATCAGGTTGTTTAAATACAACAACATGTCATTGCGAGTCAAAGGCGAAGCAATCCCCTCGTGAGTGGAGATTGCTTCGCCGCTGTCGCTCCTCGCAACGACATTGCCTAATAATGTCCCATTCGTAATTAGACTTATTTCCTGAAACTTCAAATCCTGCCGTGCATACTGTAGCAGTTCCAATAACTGCGGATGCATCAACGGCTCGCCGCCTGTCAGCCAGAGACGGTCAACTCCCGTGCGGATGACTTTCAAGATTCGTTTGGCATCTTCGAGCGGAGGCGCAGGCGTGACCAGGTGATTGCGCCGCGAGCCGAAATCTTCGCAATAGGCGCAATTGAGGTTGCATTGCATCGTCACGTAATAGACCACGATGTGCGGATCGAGCGTGAAATCGCCGCGCCCGATCTTGAGCAGGTTTCCCAGATACGTGAACATGGGGTGGATTATAAATTGGGTTTCGTCCTTTGATGAGTATAAACAGATTGCAGTTCCGATGGTTACTTCATGTCTTCTTAGTGAAAAGGATCAGGAATTAACCTGAGGCTGGGTACCGCGTTTTCGGAACAGAGACAGGATTCGGTCACGTAATGAGGCGATAGCCTTTCGCACCTGAGGGATTCGCAGGATCAGGAACAGGATGACGATCAGCCCATAGATCAATGGACGGACGATCTCTCCCTGTAATGCGAACAGGTCGCCTTTTTTGCTCCACGCGTAGTGCAATACAACGATCGGGGCAAGCACATAGACAGTTTGATGCAGACGCTTCCAGTTTTTCTTGAGGCGTTTCTTCCAGATGTCGAAGGATGTCCACGCGAGAGGGATAAGCATGATGAAAGCCAGGGCGCCGACGATCAGGCGCGGCTTTTCGATGACATCCTGCAATATGAAACTCCATGCAAGCCCATAGTCGAGATCCACATAGATCAGCACATGGATGGTGGCGTACATGAATGTGTATAAACCAAGCGCGCGGCGGCGTTTGAGGAGTTCGCTCCATCTGAAGAGTGTGTTGAGCGGCGTACATGCCAGCGACAGCACAAGCAGTGTGATGGCATGACGCCCCGTGCGTTGTTCCAATTCCTGGATCGGGTTGGCAGATAGATTGCCTGTGAAGTAATCAAAGATCAGGAGCACAAGCACAGACCATGCATAGATGTGCATGGCGATTTGCAAAGGGGTGTAATGTTTAAAGATTTTTTTCATAATAATTCCGTAGGGGCGGGGTTTCCCCGCCATGGCTGGGGCGAGATGTTTCGCAGTCTCGCCCCTACATCAATCTTAATAATATACGCTCAGATCCATGCCGTCATAAAGATATGCAACCTGCTCGGCGTATCCGTTGAACATCAATGTCTTGTGGCGACCCAGTTCGCCGATGCGGCGTTCGGTTGACTGCGACCAGCGTGGATGTGACACTTGCGGGTTCACATTCGAGTAAAAACCGTATTCGTTCGGTCCGACCATGCTCCATAGTGTCGTGGGTTGTTCTGCGACCAGTTCGATCCTGGTGATGGACTTGATGGATTTGAAACCATACTTCCACGGCACAACCAGACGGATCGGCGCGCCGTTCTGGTTCGGCATGGGCTGACCGTATAAACCTGTGGCAAGAATGGTCAGGTCGTTCATGGCTTCATCGAGACGCAGACCTTCCTGATAGGGCCACGGGTAGAACGGACTCTTCTGCCCGGGCATTTCCTCCACACGAAACACTGATTCAAATCGAACATACTTCGCGTCTGATGTGGGTTCCACCTCCTGCAACAAACTTGCCAGCGTGAACCCCGTCCACGGGATGACCATGCTCCACGCCTCCACACAGCGCAGGCGGTAGATGCGTTCTTCCTGTGTGAACTTGCTGAGCAGGTCTTCCATGCCGAATGTCTTCGGGTTGTTCACAAGACCGGTGACTTCCACCGTCCACGGTGCGGGATTGAACTTTCTAGCCAGCGAAGCAACGCCTTCCTTGTCGGTGGTGAATTCGTAAAAGTTATTGTAGTTGGTGATGTCGTCAAATGTATTGGCGAGATTTCCCAACTCGTCGGTTAATCCTGCTGGGACGACAGGCGCATCTGTCGCGAGGAAAGCTGGTCCAGCGACTTCGGGCGCGCACGCCGCGAGCAGTGCAGACCCGGTCACAATGCCTGCTGCTTTGAGAAAGTCACGCCGTGATAGGTACTGCGAATATGGTGTGATCTCCGATGATTTGATGGGGACTGATTTATATTTGTTATCCATTACGACCTTTCTTATCTTATGGTTTGATTAAAAATTCGAATTCAGGTCCATTCCTTCATACAAATGGGCGACCTGATCGCCATATCCGTTGAACATCATCGTCTTGCGGAGCTGGAATTCACCAATGCGGCGTTCCCTGGACTGAGACTTGTTTGAGCGTGTCCGGTTCGGATTTACGTTGGAATAAAAACCGTACTCTTTCGGAGCAGCCGTGTGCCAGAACGTGGCAGGACGTTCAGAAACCAGTTCGATTTTTGTAATGGCTTTGATGGATTTGAACCCATATTTCCACGGGACGACCAGCCGGATCGGCGCGCCGTTTTGGTTCGGCATGGACAGTCCATAAAGACCGGTCGCGAGAATGGTCAGATCGTTCAAGGCTTCATCAAGCCGCAGGCCTTCCTGGTAGGGCCAGGAGAAGAAATGGGTGCCCTGTTTCCTCATTTCTTCAGGACGGAATACGGTCTCAAATCGAACATACTTCGCATCCGAGGTCGGCTCCACATCCAACAAAAGGCTTGCCAGCGGAAACCCCGTCCATGGGGTGACCATGCTCCACCCTTCCACACAACGCAAACGGTAAATGCGCTCTTCCTGTGTAAATTTTTTCAGCAGGTCTTCGATGCCAAAGGTCTTCGGCTTGTTGACCAATCCATAGACTTCCACAGTCCACGGATTGGATTTGAAATCCCTGGCAAGCAATGCAACGGCTGATTTGTTCGTACTGAACTCATAATAGTTGTTGTAATTCGTGATCTCCTCATACAAATTTGCCGGGTCGCCCAGTTCATCCATCCTGCCTGATGAAAGGATGGATGGTTCAGCCGTGAGGTTGTTTTCCTTCATCACGGACGGAGCGCATGCTGTCAGGTACACAGACCCGGTCAGGATGCCTGCCGCTTTGAGAAATTCACGCCGTGACAGGTACTTTGAGTACGGGGTGATCTCGGATGATCTGACTGGGATCGATTCATATATGCTTTTCATAATCGTTCTTTATCCATCAAACGGTTCCGCCAACAGCGCCTTGATGTTCTCTTCCGTCTCGACATATCTTCCCTCGCCAATATGGACATAGCGGATGTGCCCCTGCTTGTCGATCAGGTACAGTGTGGGCCAGTAGCGGTTCTTGTAGGCTCTCCACGTTGCGCCGTCGTTATCCTGCGCAACCGCATAAGGGACATCGAGCGTGACAAGCGCATCTCTCAGGTTGTCCAAATCTTCTTCGTATGAAAATTCGGGGTAATGGTTTCCGATGATGACAAGACCATCATCATAGTATTCCTGGTGCCAGCCCCTCAACGAGGGGATCACGTTCTTACAATTAATTCAGCCAAACGTCCACATGTCGATCAGCACCACTTTGCCGCGCAAATCGGCGAGTCGCAGAGGAGAAGAGACATTCAGCCAGGTGTCGTTCGTAAGTTCGGGGGCGGGTCCCAGGCCCAGGTCCGGTAGTGAAGCGATTTTTGGCATGGGAGGTTCCTCCGTCGGCTGGGACACAGCGTTTTGAGGCGATGATGTCCCTGGTGCTGAACATCCAAAAAGAATTAAGGCAAGCAATCCAAATAAGTAACGTCGCATGGCTGGTCTCCTTGATGACGTTATTCTAAAGAATCATCCTTACAAAAAGATTACGTAAGGATGAAGAGACTCTAAGGGTTTTTGCGAAGCACTCCCGAAGTGAGACGAAGGGAGCAAAACCCTTAGGTCTTATTTACGGAATATGGAATGTGAACTGTGTTCCCTTGCCCACTTCACTTTCGACTTTGATATCGCCCCCATGTGCGCGGACGATGCCGCGCGCGATGGCGAGACCCAGTCCCGCACCTGTGCCGCGGCTGCGGGACCGTGAAGCGTCACCGCGATAGAACCGCTCGAAGATGTGCGGGATGTCCTGCGCGCGGATGCCCTCGCCTGTGTCGCTGACGGTCACTTCCACGCCCAGACCTGACCGTCGCACCCAAACACTGACACGTCCCTGTGACGAATGACGCAGTGCATTGCCGATTAGATTGTTGAGTACGCGCCCGATGGCTTGTGTATCCATTGTTACTGGATCAACATCGAACTCAACATTTCCTTCCAGGATGATATTCTGTTGTTTGGCGAGTTCGGTGAAACTTTCAAGCGTATCGGAGACTAGATCGCTCAAAGATGAATTGTCTTTATTCAACGGGAAGCCGCCCGTATCGAGTTGCGCCATTTGGAATAGATCATCTATTAAAGCAGAAAGGTTGCTCACGTCGCGTTGCGCAGTGTTGAGGTAACGCTTCACTGTTTCGGGATCGTCCACCACGCCATCAGATAGTGCTTCAAGGATCGCCCGCATCGAGGTGAGCGGGGTCTGCAAATCGTGGCTGACCCATGCGATCAGGTCGCGGCGCATGTTATCGAGATCGCGTTGTTTCTGGTCGGCGGCTTGCAACCGCTCTGCCATCTGGTTGAATGTATTGGCAAGCACAGCGACTTCATCATTTCCCTGCACGGGGACGCGCGTTTTCAAGTCGCCCTTGGCGAGTTTCTCTGCGGCGTTCTTCAAGAGCTGTATCCGTTCGGTGATCGTGCTCGAAAGGAAATATCCCATCACCATCGCCATCCCGCCCGCGAAGACGAGCAATACAACTGCCAGTAAAAAGTCGTGTTCGTTGACGAACATCATGTTTGCCGAGAACCAGACGTTGAAGAATGTAAGGATACTGGCAAGCGCGTATCCGCCGAGCAGCGTCCAGCGTAATGCGGGGGAGTAGTTGATCCAGCCGAAGCGGTATGCCGCGTAACCAGCCAGCGCAGAGACCAACGCGGTAATGCCAAGGTACGATGCCATCAATCCCAGTTCGCTGAGGGGCGGCAACATGATCACGTTGAAGACCCCAAGCGTGATGGCAAGGATCAACAATATGCCGAAGGCAAATCGGGCAAGAGGGGGAGTTTGGGAGAGGGTAGTTTTCATATTTTTATCCACGAAGGCCACGAAGAACACGAATTTTTTAAATCTTAGTGCCCTTCGTGTTCTTCGTGGATTCCTACGGTTCGAACTTATAACCAACGCCCCACACGGTCAACAGCCGCGCGGGTTTCGATGGATCGTCCTCGATCTTTTCACGCAGACGCCGCACATGCACGGTCACGGTGCCCGGGTCAATGTATTGCGCGCCGCCCCACACGCGCTCCAGCAATTGTTCGCGCGTAAAAACCTGCTTCGGATGACGCATCAACAAATACAACATGTCGAATTCTTTTGCCGTCAACTCAACGGGATTTTCCTTGACCGTGACCACGCGACTCGTTGGGTCAATGGACAGCCCATCAAACGACAACGCCCGCTCATTCGCCGCCTCAACCTGATCCCGTCCGAGGCGCCGCATCACAGCCCGGACCCGGCTCACCAACTCTTGTGGACTGAACGGCTTGACAACGTAGTCGTCCGCGCCCATTTCGAGCCCCGCGATGCGGTCTATCTCTTCGCGGCGCGCCGTCAGCATGATGATCGGCACATCGGAACGGTCACGCAGCCAGCGGGTCAGGGAAAGACCGTCCACTTCGGGGAGCATTAAGTCCAGGATGACGAAATCTGGTATCTGACGTTCGAATATGTTCATCGCCTGCTTCCCATCCGAGGCGATCTGCACGTTATATCCCGCGCGTTCGAGGTACAAACTTACGACCTCCGCGATACTGGCTTCATCTTCCACAACAAGGATGTTCTTTGTGTTCATGTCTCTCCAATCATACCCGAAGGGGATTTGCGCTGTGATTAACAGACCATTACCCAAACGGATATTTCGTTCATACTTTCGTAATGATTTTACAGCCGTTTTGTAAGAGCGGCTTGCTACACTTCGGCAACTCTAAAAGGAGAAATCGAAACAATGAAAACTCAAAACAAAATGTTTATATTATTGCTGGCACTGACTGTTGTCATTTCAGCCTGCGGCGGCGGGGTTTCAACCGATGCAATGGATAAACCCGAAGATGTGGATCCTGCGGACGCAATGATGGAGAAGCCAGCCGAAGAGACCATGGCTGAGCCGCATGCCACCTTCATGCCAGAGACATCTGATGAAGCCATGCCTGACGATACGATGATGGAATCACCTGCGTGGTTCGGTGTTTCACTGACCAATGTGCAAACAGGCGAAGCATTCACGATCAACGAATTCAAAGGCAAGGTTGTGCTGGTCGAAACGATGGCGATCTGGTGCTCCAATTGCAAACGCCAGCAGGGACAGGTGAAAGACCTGCATGGATTGCTCGGCGAACGCGATGACTTTGTGAGTCTCGGTTTGGATATCGACTCGAACGAGAACGCCGATTCTTTGAAGAACTATATTAATGCGAATGGCTTCGATTGGTATTATGCCGTTTCGCCGGAAGATGTCTCGCGGGAAATCGCATCGTTGTACGGGGGTCAGTTCCTCAACCCGCCCTCAACCCCAATGCTGATCATTGACCGCAAGGGTGTGGCGCATCCCCTTCCATTTGGGATCAAGAGCGCGGGAGACCTGTTGAATGCCCTCCAACCGTTTTTGGATGAGGGGATGTAACCCTCACCCCTGCCCCTCTCCCTATGGGAGAGGGGAGAATCATTATGGAAACTATACTCACTTCACTTTCACTTGGTTTGCTTGCCACGACCAGCCCGTGTGTTTTGCCTTTGTACCCTGGCTTTCTTGCCTACATCAGTGGTGGTCAGGAGGGGATGCAGAACAAGGCAGGTAGATATTTTCTTGGTTTCTTTGTTCTGGCAGGCGTTCTTACGATGATGCTCGCACTGGGCGGGATCATTGCTCTGTTGTCTGTTTCGATTGGCAGGGCATTGTCCATCGTCATCCCCATTGCAGACGCGATCATCATCCTGTTCGGGATCCTGCTGTTGTTGAACATCAATCCGTTCAAGAGTCTGCCGCAGATACAGGTTCCGGTACTATCGCATCCATTTGTCAATGCCTTCATCTATGGTCTGTTATATGGACCGATCGCATTGCCTTGTTCGGGTCCATTGGTGGTGAGCATTTTCGCGCTTTCGCTTACATTCACCGAAGCGTTTAGTCAACTAAATGTGTTTTTCTGGTTCGGGATGGGATTTGGCATTCCCCTGCTTTTG
>DATDAG010000518.1:0-9183 GCA_036525495.1 Anaerolineales bacterium | reverse complement strand
AATCAGGTTCTGGGTCATGTCGCATTGGAAAACATCGACCATGAATTTGCCTTCAGTGACTCGGATGTGCGCCTGCTCGAAACGCTTGCCAACTCGATGAGCGTAGCGCTCGAAAGCGCGCGTCTCTTCGACGAGACCCAGCGCCTGCTCAAAGAGACCGAACAACGCGCCGCCGAACTTGCCATCATCAACAGCGTACAGCAGGGACTCGCGTCGAAACTGGAGATGCAAGCCATTTATGATCTTGTGGGTAATAAGATCCGCGACATTTTCCAGGTCGAGGTGGTTTACATCGCCATCAGAAACTCCATTGACATCAATCAGATTGACTTCCCCTATTATGTGGATCGAGGAACCCTCCTAAAAGCAACGCCTCTGACATTAGGCGAGGGTCTCACATCCAAGGTCATCGAGAATCGTCAACCGCTCCTGATCGGCACCATGAAGGAACAGATCAAAATGGGAGCGATCTTCGAAGCCGATGAACGCGCCAATACCTATTTGGGCATACCGATCATCATCGGCGATTTCGTTGCAGGTGTGGTCAGTGTGCAAAGTTACAAGGAACATGCATTCAACGATTCCGATATGCGTCTGCTTACCACGCTGGCATCCAGCATGGGTGTCGCCCTCGAAAACGCCCGTCTCTTCGACGAGACCCAGCGCCTTCTCAAAGAGACCGAGGAACGCAACGCTGAACTTGCGATCATCAACAGCGTACAAGCCGCCCTCGCCGCCGAACTGGACATTCAGGGTATTTACGAGGCGGTCGGCGATAAGATCCGCGAGATATTCCGTAATACGGACATGAACATCCGTGTCTATGACCCGCAGACCAATCTGATTCATTTCCCTTACATGTATGAAAACGGCGAGCGGATCATTGTCGACTCCATACAACGAATCGAGCAGGGATTCACCCACCATGTTCTAAAGACCCGCGAAACGGTGGTCATCAACGAAAACCTGCTGGAAGAGGAAAAGAAATACGGCAGCTATACACTAGAAGGCACATCCCCTGAAAAATCGGTACTCTTTGTTCCGCTGGTAACAGGTGAACAGGCACGTGGTCTCATCAACCTTGCCAGCATGAAAGAGCACGCTTTCAGTAACTCGGATGTGCGCCTATTGCAAACCCTCGCCAATTCGATGAGCGTGGCCCTCGAGAACGCCCGTCTCTTCGACGAGACCCAGCGCCTTCTCAAAGAGACCGAGGAACGCAATGCCGAGCTTGCAGTGATCACAAGTGTCCAGCAAGGGCTGGCATCCAGACTAGAGTTCCAATCTATTATCAATCTGGTTGGAGACAAGGTCACAGAAATTTTCAACGCCCAAGCCACGGTCATTTCCCTGTATCTATCCCAGACACAGGAAATAGATCATCGCTATGCAATCGAGCGCGGTGAACTGCTCAACTTATTCCTCAACAAACCAGTGCCAATAGACAGGTTCCGTCAACGTGTAGTGGAGACGCGTCAGCCCTGGCTGATCAATGAGGGTTACCAACAGACATCGATTGACATGGGTGAGGAACCCGTGCTGGAGGGCGAGGAGCCCAAATCGCTTCTCTTCGTGCCGATGATCGTCGGTAGGGATGTGACAGGTATCATCTCCCTACAAAATCTGGATATTGAAAACGCATTCAGCGATTCGGACGTACGGTTATTGACAACGATCGCCAACAGCATGAGCGTTGCCCTAGAGAACGCACGTCTCTTCGAGGAGACCCAGCGCCTGCTCAAAGAGACCGAACAGCGCGCCGCTGAACTCGCATTGATCAACGGCGTGCAGCAGGGGCTGGCTTCCAAGCTCGACATTCAGGACATCATCGACCTGGTCGGCGATAAGATCCGCGATGTGTTCGACACGCAGACGACCTATATCGCCCTGCACAATAAGGCATCAAAGGCTTTCCAGATTCCCTACTACCTGCATCAGGGCAATCGCGTAAAGATAGATGGAAGCTATCCAGCAAGTCAGGGACCAACAGGTCATATCATCCAGACACGTGAAACATTGCTTTTCAACGCAGAAGCAGACAAGCGTACAACCGCATTGGGCGCAACCAACGTTGCCGATGATGACAAACCGCGTTCCTGGGTGGGCGTGCCGATGATCGCAGGTGATGAGGTGGTGGGAGTCGTGTCCCTGCAAAATATCGAGCGCGAGAACGCGTACTCAGAAAGCGATGTGAGCCTGTTGAAGACCATCGCATCCAGTCTCGCGGTCGCGTTGCAGAACGCGCAGCTCTTCGACGAGACCGTGCGCCTGTTGGGCGAAACCGAACAGAGAGCACAGGAACTGGCGATCATCAACTCGGTGCAACAGGGACTTGCCTCCAAACTGGATATGCAAGCCATCTTCGACCTGGTCGGCGACAAGATCCGCGATATGTTCAATGCACAGGCGATCGTCATCGGTTCGTTCGACCATGAAAAGGGAACCGCTGCAACACCATATGCATATGAGGATGGAGAACGGATTTTTGACGATGAAGTCCTGCCATTCAGTCCATTGGCAAAACATTTGATCGAAACACGACAGTCCATTGTGATCAATGAGAATTCGGTTGAAGAATCAGAACGATATGGTATTAAAGTCATTGAAGGCACGCAACCAGCCAAAGCGATGATCTTTGTTCCTTTTGGGACAGGGTCATTAGTCAACGGCTACTTCAGCCTGCAGAACACGGAGCGCGAACATGCCTTCTCCGAATCCGATGTGCGCCTGTTGCAGACGCTGGCAAGCAGTATGGGCATTGCCATCGAAAATGCGCGCCTGTTCAACGCCGAACAGGAACGCGCCGCGGAACTCTCCGCCATCAGCACGATCAGTCAGGCACTCGTGGCGGAAACGGAACTCGAAGCAATGATCCAGCTGATCGGGAGTCAGACGCGGGACACGTTCGATGCCGACATCGCCTACGTGGCATTGCTCGACTCGCAGACGAACATGATCAACTTCCCGTATCGATATGGCGATGTGTCCCGTCCGATCAAGTTTGGGGAGGGATTGACCAGCAAAGTCATCCAAACGGGTGAGCCGCTGTTGATCAACAAGAATGTTAATGAACAAGCCAAAGAGATAGGCGCAACAAATGTGGGCAGGGAAGCGCTGTCCTTTTTGAGCGTGCCGATCAAATCGGGCAAAGAGACCATCGGCGTGCTGAGCGTGCAAAGCGTGACGGAGGAAGGCGTATACGATAACAATGACCTGCGTCTGCTGACGACCATCGCAGCCAACGCGGGCGCTGCCATCCACACCGCCCAACTGCATGCCGAGACCCAGCGCCGAGCTAAAGAGATGGCAACCCTGGCGGAGATCGGCAACGATATCGCCGCCTCACGCGACCTTGAGCCTGTCCTCGAAAAAATTGCCTCTCACGCCAAGGACATCCTGCGCGTGCGCGACATCGCCATCTTCCTGCGCGATGAAAACGGAGATTCGTTCAGATCAAGCGTTGTACTTGGCAAATACACAGAAGAACTCAAAGCTGTTGAGATCACACCGAACAAGGGACTCACGGGGCACATCCTCGGGAGCGGTCTGGCGGAATTCGTGAACGATCCCAAAAACGATCCGCGCATTATGCACGTACCTGGCACGCCAGAAGAGGATGAGGAGAAAGAATTCCTCATGGGCGCGCCATTGATCTCACGCGGGCAAACCATCGGCGGCATCATGGTCTGGCGGGAACATCCCGACCCGGTCTTCTCCCAACCCGACCTCGACTTCCTCATCAGCGTGGCGCGGCAAACCGCCATCGCTATCGAGAGCGCACGGCTGTATCTCGAAACGCAACGGCGTGCGAAGGAAATGTCCGCACTGGTGGATGTGGGTCGTGACATCTCTGCCAGTCTCGATGCGGAGGTAGTACTGGAATCCATCGCCACTCACGCCATGGATCTGCTCAACGCAGATACCAGCGCTCTCTTCATCCCTGAAGGCGACGGCAAGACCTTCCGCGCCATCGCAGCGGTCGGCGAAGTGGCTGATGAGCTCCGCAACGATACAATCACACTTGGCGAAGGGATTCTGGGGAATATTGCTTTAAGCAAAATTGGCGAGATCGTCAACGACACCAATGCCGATCCGCGCAGCGTCACGATTACAGGCACAGGTGATGTACAGGATGAAAACCTGATGGCTGTGCCATTGCTTGCCAACAATGAACTCAAAGGTCTCATGGCGATCTGGCGCGAAGGCAAAGGCACCGAATTCATCGAACCCGAATTGGAATTCCTGAACAACCTTTCCAGGCAGGCGGTTATCGCCGTACAGAACGCGCAATTGTTCGCCGACACCACCGAAACGCTCGAGCAACAGAGAGCAACGAGCGACATCCTGCGCGTGATCGCCCAATCCCCCAGCGACGTCCAGCCTGTGCTGGATGTGATCGCCAAACACTCCGTAGACCTGACAGGCGGCACACTGTGCGCGGTCTACCGCTACGATGGCAAAATGGTGGACCTACCTGCGTATTACGGCTTTACACCCGAAGGCGAGCAGGAAGTCAAAGCCTCCTACCCGCGTCCGCTCACGGAGGATGCGGGCATCTCAGCCATGGCGATCATCGAGAAGAAAACCATCCACATCCCTTATGCGGATACCGACCCGCGTGTGCCCGAACTCAGTCACCGCTTCATGAATGCGCTCGACGTGCATAGTCTGCTCTTCACACCGATGATGCGCGAGGGCGAGGTAATCGGTGTGCTCGGCGTTGGCAAACGCTCGCCCGGACCATACTCGGAAAAACAGGTTGACCTGATCGAGACATTCGCGCAGCAGGCTTCCATCGCCATCGAGAATGTGCGTCTGTTCAATGAAGCCCAAACCGCCAAGGCTCTCGCCGAAGCCGCCAACGAGGCCAAGAGTTCCTTCCTTGCCACCATGAGTCACGAGATCCGCACGCCCATGAACGCTGTTATCGGCATGAGCGGTCTGCTCATGGATACGCAACTGGACAAGGAACAACGCGACTATGCCGACACTATCCGCAACTCGGGCGATGCCCTGCTCGCCATCATCAATGACATCCTCGACTTTAGCAAGATCGAAGCGGGCAAGATGGACGTCGAATACCAACCCTTCGACCTGCGCGAATGCGTCGAATCCGCGCTGGACCTGACGGCTGGGCGCGCCATCGAAAAAGGACTCGACATCGCCTACATCATGGACGACGACGTGCCTGCGGGCATCAAGAGCGATGTCACCCGTTTGCGCCAGATCCTAATCAACCTGCTCAGCAACGCGGTCAAATTCACCGATCAGGGCGAAGTAGTGCTGACAGTTAAGAAAGGGGAGGCAAAGAACGAAATCCTTTTCACCGTTCGTGATACGGGCATAGGCTTGTCAGAGGAAGGCATGTCGCGCCTGTTCCAATCCTTCTCACAGGCCGATTCATCAACCACGCGCAAGTTCGGCGGTACGGGTCTGGGTCTTGCCATTAGCAAACGTCTCTCCGAAATGATGGGCGGCGGAATGCACGCCGAAAGCAAAGGCATCGGCGAAGGCGCCAAGTTCATCTTCACCATCACAGCTGCCCCCGCCAAAGTTGCCGCACGAAAAACTGCGCGCGACGTGCAAGGCATCCAATCAGCCCTGCAGGATAAACGCGTGTTGATCGTGGACGATAACGCCACCAACCGACGCATTCTCAAATTGCAAACCGAGAAATGGGGCATGATCGCGCTCGAAACAGAACATCCTCGTGAAGCGTTGCAGTTAATCGAAAAGAAGGAGCGCTTCGACCTCATCATCACCGACATGCACATGCCCGAACTCGACGGACTCATGCTCACGCGCGAGATCCGCAATCTACAGGATGAAAAAGCATTACCGATCATTTTGCTGACGTCACTGGGCAGGCGCGAACTCGGCGCCGAGGAATTGCACTTCTCCGCGTATTTGACGAAGCCCCTCAAACCCTCGGCTCTCTACGACGCCCTGGCTGGCATCTTCGCAAGGAACCTGATCTCCCCCAAGCTTGAACCTGTCAAAGCCGCCATGGACAAAGAGATGGCAAAGAATCATCCATTGCGCATCCTGTTGGCAGAGGATAATCAGGTCAACCAGAAACTTGCCATTCGCATTCTCGAGCAAATGGGTTATCGCGCCGATATTGCATCAAATGGTATCGAGGCAGTAGAATCAATTGAGCGGCAGATATACGATGTTATATTGATGGATGTGCAAATGCCCGAGATGGATGGTCTGGATGCAACGAGAAACATCCGCAAGTTGACAGAGGTCACACAACCTCATATCATCGCCATGACCGCCAACGCCATGGAAGGTGACCGTGAAATGTGCATCGCCGCTGGCATGAACGACTATGTCAGCAAGCCGATCCGCGTCAACGAATTGGTCGAGGCACTGTTGAAAGTGGAAAGAAAAAATTAACCGCAAAGCACGCTGAGCGCACAAAGTTAAATTATCTGCTTCGCGACCTTGGCACTCTTAGCGGTTCAAAAAAGGAAAAATAGATGACCGTAATCAACACAGCAACATTCGAAGAACTCAAACAGATGTCTGGCGAGGATTTCATCAACGAACTGATAGATGCCTTCCTCGACGATGCGCCGAACATGCTCGCCAATATGAAATCCGCGTTGGATGCGAAGGATGTTGAATCCTTTCGGCGCAATGCGCATTCGATGAAATCGAACGCAAATACCTTTGGTGCAGAAGAACTTGGCACACTCGCAAAAGAATTGGAACAAATGGGCAAGGATAATGATCTCGAAATCGGGAACAGGCTCGATGTCCTCAATGAAGCGTATGACAAGGTTGCCAAAGAATTGAAAGGGATGCGTGTATGAGGTCCGCTCATGAGCCGGGGCGTTTACTGATCGTAGACGATAACAAGGTCAACCGCATCCTGCTGACACGTGGCGTCGAACATCACGGTCACAGTGTTGAAACTGCCGAGAACGGCAAACAGGCTCTGGAGATGTTGAAGAAGGGTTCCTACGACCTGGTGCTGCTCGATATTGAAATGCCCGAGATGAACGGCTATGAGGTACTTGAAGCCTGCCTGCAGGACGATGATCTGCGTAATATTTCGATCATCATGACGTCGTCATTGGATGAGATCGATGCTGTCGTGAAATGTGTGGAGCTTGGCGCAGAAGATTACCTGAACAAACCTGTCAACCCGATATTGTTGCGCGCGCGCGTCAATGCCAGCCTTGAAAAGAAACGCCTGCGGGATGAACAGCGAAAACTCATCCGCACTTTTGCCACAAAAGAGGTAGCGGAGGAGTTATCAAGAACAGGCTTTTCTCTCGGCGGAAATTATGTGGATGGATCCGTCATGTTCGCGGATATCCGTTCGTTCACAACCCTCACAGAATCCAGTACACCTGCCGAGATCATCGAAATGCTGAACGATTACTACGCACTGATGTTTGATGCCATTACTGGCAACGGCGGTTCCGTCAATCAAATGATCGGCGACGGACTGATGGCTATATTCGGCGCGCCCGTTTACCACGGAGATCATTGTCAGCGCGCAGTACACGCCGCACTGGAAATGCTCGAGCTGGTCGAAGGGTTCAACCAAAATCAAGCCGCGCAGGATAAGCCGCAAATAAAGATCGGGATTGGCATCGCGTCAGGTCAAATGGTGGCAGGTTTTACAGGAACACAGCACCGCGCCACATACACCTGTGTGGGCGACACGGTCAATCTGGCATCGCGTATTGAAAGCCATACAAAAGTTGTTGGAAAACCGATCCTGATCGACAGATTCACGCGCGAAAAATTAACCGATGATGTTCAGGTTGATGATCTGGGGGAGGTTGTCTTCAAGGGGAAAAATCAAGCTGTCAACATATTTGCAGTCAAGCCAAACTGACAAGATTGATACCTGCTTGTAGTCTCCATCCAATATCCCACCCTGAAACTTGACGCGCTAACATTGATGTGCTACCATCTCTGAAACTTTTGTTCGAGATTGAGGAGAATTCCATGTCACGTACGAAACGAGGCTTAACCATCGCCTCCATACTGCTCCTGCTTGCCGTGCTGTTATCAGGCTGTGAACAACCATATTCCACGCCGCCCGCTGTAACCAACACGCCCATCGACCCGAATAGTTTCTTCACAACCCCGATCCCTAATGAACCTTCGAATATGCAGGATGTTGAGAACATCACTACACAGACTGCAGCCGCGGCACTAACATCACCTACACCAGCCATCGGTGTCACCGCACCTGCAGACGGAGCAACCGTAACGCCCACCCCAATAATTGGTCTCAATCCGACAGTCACTGCAACACAGGCTGTTGTCGTTGCGCCGACATCCACCTCGGCATCTGTGGGTTCAAAACCTTCGACCTACGTGTTGAAAAACGGCGAGTTCCCCTACTGCATTGCCCGTCGTTTCAATGTGGACCCGGATCAATTACTTTCTTTAAGCGGCTTGACCAGCGCTCAGGCAGACAGTCTATCAGCCGGAACGGTTTTGAACATCCCGCAAAGCGGATCATTCCCCGGCGATCGTTCGTGGCATGACCATCCTGCCACCTTTATTGTAGGCTCCACTTATGCCACTAACACAGTGTATGGTGTTGCCTGTTATTACGGCGATATCGAGCCTTCAACAATCGCACAAAATAATAACATTTCTGTGGATGCAACACTTACAGCCGGGCAAACGCTGAATATCCCCTAGAAGGAATTTTCAACATGACAAGCCCGGGCAGATGCTTGGGCTTTTTCTTTTATACTGCAAATAGCGTTTTCCTCCCTTCTAAAAGAGTGCAATTTGTGACCGTGGGTATTATATATATAATAAACACGTATCCATATGCCAAAGGACATGACCATGCCATCGTTTGAACTCCTCAAATCTGAAACTCTCATGCAGGGGCGCGCCTTCAAGATCCGACGTGATTATCTCAAAACACCTGACGGTCGCGAGACAAAGTTCGAGATCATTGAACACGGCGGTTCGGTTATTATCATTCCAGTTGATTCAGAAGGAAACATACACTTTGTCCGTCAATATCGCCACGCGGCAGGCGTTGACCTGCTCGAACTCCCCGCGGGGACGCGTGATGGCGGCGAACCGTTTGAAGAATGTGCCGCCCGCGAGATCCGCGAAGAGACGGGCATGGAAGCGGGGAAGTTGGAAAAGGTCGGTGAGTTCTATCTCGCCCCAGGATATTCGACGGAG
>DATDAG010000517.1:0-3058 GCA_036525495.1 Anaerolineales bacterium | reverse complement strand
AGGGTCACGGAGCCGTCCGAGACCGGGCTGACATCGAAACGGTTCACCGGCCAGGCCAGTAATTCGGAGTTGAGCACATCCTCAACAGTAATATCTTTGTCACCCAGCAAGGCGCAGGGATGATTGGCGGCATTCCGTTTGTGCTGCACCGAGACTCGGGCGATATCTTTTTTATCGATCCCGTAGGTGGTCATGTAGCGATTCATCTCGAGTGCAAAAATCCACAACAGGTTAGGCAGCAAGGCCCGTTCGGTCGTGTGATCAAATATTGTCAAAAAGGCAGCTTGTGCGTGCGGGTAGAAGGAGGACATTTTCTCCTCAGCCACCACCACCACAACGTCGAAAAGCCCGCTTGCGACGTGATACCACCCCTGGATTGGGGCAAAGACGCCTGTCCCGCCACCGACGTATGAGCGCATATAAGGCTTTCCCCAGGCACCCGAGCCATCGCTGAGGTACTCGCCTTTGAGGTGCACCCCATCGAAGGAATCCGGAGCAGTGCCCAGGCACACACCATCAATATCATCCATTGTCAGCTCGCAGGATTCGAGCGCCATGCGGGTCGATTCCCATGCCAGTTCTTTCGGTGTTTCTTGGGCGCGGCGGACGAACTTGGTCATCCCCGCACCGACAACAGCAACTTTACGCATTCCCATGTCAGCCTCCTTTAGTTGCTCAGTACGGCGACGGCCCCACTGGTGGTGGGTACTCCGCGCCAGGATTGAACCAGTCCTACTTCGACACCTTCCAGTTGATGCATACCGGCTACACCGCGCAGCTGCTTGACAGCTTCCAATGTACGCATCAATCCGGTGGCATCCATCATGTAGCCGACACCCAGGCTGCCGCCGGATGCATTCACCGGCAAATCGCTGTCGAAAGACGTCCCGCCATTGGCTGTAATCTCACCGGCCATGCCTGGGCCAAACAAACCAAGCTCCTCAAGGGCCTGAAGTTCCTTGAAGGCGTAGGTGTCATCCACTTCAGCAAAATCAATCACATCCAGCGGATTGCTAATTCCCGCCTGGCGGTATGCCATCTGGGCAGCCTTCTGGAGGTAGGGAGCCCGGCTCCATTCGCGGCTTTCGAGTGAGGCAGAACCGTTGCACCAGCCCATACCGTGGATCCAGATCGGATTCTCACTCAGGGCATTGGCCTTTTCTCCCGCAGCCAGCACCATCACGATTGCCCCATCGACATGTTCGGCCATCTCACGCATCCCTAACGGTGCAGACAACGATGGACCATTGAGCACATCATCCAGGGTCAAATCAGCACCAAAGGAGGCCAGCGTGTTGCGCAGCGCATTCCGGCGATTCTTGACCACTACGGCAGCACACTCCTCAGGGGAAGTACCGGTCTCGAACAGGTAACGCTGCATCTCCAAACCCGCCACGAAATGGGTGTTCAGGCGCAGCGGCCTGTTGAGTACCGGGTCTTGAGCATAAGCAGTCACTTCCGGCAAGGTCAGCAGGTTGGAAGCTTTGCTGTGCCCCTCCACGGCGACAACGTCAAATTGGCCTGTGCGGATCATCATGTATGCGGTCGCAAGGCCGTGCAGTCCATCACCCGGGATGGTATGCACCGATTTCAGTGCTGCACCGATCTGGTCGGGCACATATTCGTCGAAGATACTGACGCCTTCGTGGAAGTCTTCCGCCACTGTGACGAAAGAATCTACATCACGACGTGGGTTCACCCCAGCATCTGCATAGGCCCGGACAGCAGCTTCGTACATCAATTCCTTATAGGATTGGTCGGGCGTGGATGGTTTAAATCCTGACCAGCCAACCCCGACGATTGCCACGCGTTCGTTCATAGTTTCTCCTTTCGATTGATTAAGCTTTTTGGATGAGCAAACAGATAGAAATTAATGCAATTTTTACTAGAATGGGATTCCGCGAACCCCCTGGTCCCCCCTACGAATGCCGTCATGATTCTCATAAATGCGTTCCTCCTCGGATAGATACATGAGAGAGCAAAGTGACCATACACATTATAAAGGAAAATCTGGGCGAGTGGAGTAGAAATAAACTAAGCAGAGCCATTTTGTAGATAGAAAGAGGCCTTAGTACTGCTTTCGATCGAGGACGCCCAATCTCCATTGACTTTGTGATGAAGCCTACAGGACTGGTTCGATCAAAAAACACCCTTTCATATATTAGATTTAATCATGTTTGGGGATATCCTCAGCATCCATTATTTCTGTGGAATATGTTTGCATGGTCACCTAAGGAAAGCACAAAAATTCCTTCCTGCGTCAATTTCCGGAATTCGCCAACTACATTTGGGATAGACACTCAATCGGGCTTGACTTGGAATCAGTTTCATTTTATGCCATAATGATTCTATAGGTGGGAATCAGTGAGTTGTGTTAAACGATCCTCCAAGGAGGTTAGGATGAAACACAAAATCTTAATTGCGATCTTATGCATTGCATTTCTTATCCTACTCATCCCCCCTGTGAATACCCCAGCAGCACAAGCGGCAGAATCAATCCATTTGGGATTGATCTATCCATTAAACCAACCTGATCCTCTTTTCGTCGAAAACAGTTCTGAAGCAGTTCTTGCAGAGCAACAATTTTTAGGACTGGTGAGACTCGATGAAAATGGAAACCTAATCCCCGATCTTGCCCAGGGCTGGGAAATATCAGACGATGGTCTGACATGGACCTTCTTTCTGCAGGAGGGAGTCCCCTGGGTGGCTTCGAACTTCGAGCGCATCCGGGATGTGTATGCAGAGGATGTTTTATTCACAATGTTTCGTGCCTTTGATTTTGGACTTTTTGAGGAAATCGTACAGGGTATTGAACCAATTGATGATTACACGATCCAATTTTCTCTCAGATCTCCCAACCCGGAGTTTGGGACCCTCCTGGCAGTGTCGCCTGCGGCAAAGATAGTTCCCTTCGACCTGGTACAGGAAGCAGGCGATGCGTGGATTGAACCGGGCGTGATTTGGGGAGCTGGCTCCTATCTGATGGTCGAACGCACAGACTCCTTTGTCAGGTTGGAAGCAAACCCATTCTACAAAGACGAAACGGGGGTTGTGGTGC
>DATDAG010000516.1:0-3810 GCA_036525495.1 Anaerolineales bacterium | reverse complement strand
TGAAGCCCTTCATCTTTTCTGAGACGGAACGGACAAGCGCGACCGTCATATCTTTTAAAGCATCCCTGCGTTGTTTGTTATTTCCCTCGCCGAACGCTTTGAGGAACTGGACTTCGTATCCGTGCAGTCCGTCCGGCAATGGAGAAGTCACATCCAGTTTAAGCGGGTCGCGTTTGACAACCTGCGCGGCTTCCTTTTTGATCACGCCAAAAAGGATCATGGTCATCACTTTATCGAGAGGCTCGCCCATCAAAATTGCGGCTTCGACGGCGGTCAGCCCGCGCTTGATGCCGTGCCCTTCGATGGAAATTTTCGGCGGAAGGTATTGCATTTTTCTTCGGTTGTTGGCAACGATTGTGAGGATGGGCATCCCAAAGAACATGAATCCGAAGAAGCCAAAGCATAGGATATTGAAGAAGAAATCTGGCGATATGGAAAGTGAAGGCGCCTGGAAGGTGACGATGCTGTCGGCAGGGACATAATTTTTAGGGAACGATGCGCCAAACAAGTAAGATGTGGAGCCGTTTGCATTTGTGTTTCGCCATGAATATGTGATGCGACCATCCTGATCAAAACCCGTTTGCGGCTCGGATGGGAACCCTGAAGGTGTAGAGTGCCAGCGTGGTTCATCCGGCTGGACACCCGGCGGCAGGTGATAGGTAACGGTGATGTCTGTTTTACCAGTGATGACGTTGCTTTGGTAATACAGCGGGGCGAAGACCGCGCTGGCGTATTCGGAGTCGTCGTCATCGTTATACAGGACTCTGGAAACGCGTCCGACGAAGACGCGAACTGTTCCTGTTTTCCCGGGTGGGATCGCGTACTGACCCATTTCCACGGCAAACCCATCACTTCCTGTGCCCTGAAAGTCTCTCGAGACCGAAAGCGGATTGCCGTTGATGCTGGCCTGGATGCTGTTGAAGTCGAAATTTCCATTGGGCATGCCCACATCCACGAAATCGATGATGTGACCGCCTGGCTGTGTCGTGAATGTGAGCAAGTAATCCAGTGACATGGTGCCGTCGTCGTTCCAGTACACGTCCACGACAAGCTTATCCATGCTGAAGTAATAATCCTGAGCATAAACGGTGAACGTCAGGCTGAATGTAAGCAGTAGTGCAAGAATTATGGCTATTCTTCGTTTCATAAAATAACCTTTCAACGTTTGAAGGTTCAAACGTTCTTTACCATTTTGGTTCTTCGGTCATTTGATACGTTGTCCCGCAATATGGACATTCCACGGTCGGCGCGCCAGCCAGCATTTTGATGTTGTCGGCTTTCAACGCGCCACCGCATTTGCTGCAATTGATGGACTCGATCTTGGTCTGTGCAGGTAGGTCAACTTTGAGCGTGACGTTGGTGTCCCCTTCCACTTTGGGTTTGCGGCTTGCGAACCAGATCAAACCGAACCCGAAGAGAACACTTAGTGCGCCCCCGCAGACCCATGTCCAGCCGCCGCCCTGGTTCCCGCCCGCGCCCCAAACGAAGAGCACGCCGAAAAATATCAGGATCGCGGCACCGATGTAAGCAATGATTTTCATGAAGGACCTCCTGCAATATATACGAATAGTCTAGCATTTTCGTTGTTTGGAGACAATTGACATTTGTCGTGAAATCGTCCTATGTTTGTCCAATTCCATTTTGCATTTATACTTGCGTTATTATGTCATTGGGAGTTCCGTTGGTTAAGTACGAAGGTATCGAAACCAACGAGTATCAAGAGTAATTTTGTTACAGAAAATCCATTACTTAGTGGTGGTTTCGACTGCTTGCGCTCAACCACCGAGGATGAATTTATATGACCCTACAAGACCAATACAACATATGGAAAGAAAATACGCTCAAAAAATCATTGGACAGATTCAAGGAACGGAAGGAACGCTTTGAATATTCATCTGGATTAGAGGTCCCGAGAGTGGCGATGCCTGATGTTGCAGGTGGTCTCGATATGCCCAGCCAAGAGCAGGCTGGGCTACTCGACCAGCAGTACATCGATAAATTAGGTTTTCCTGGTGAGTATCCCTTCACGCGCGGGGTGCAGCCGACGATGTATCGTTCGCGCTTTTGGACGATGCGTCAGTATGCGGGCTTCTCGACGGCGGAGGATTCCAATAAGCGTTATCGTTATTTGTTGGACCAAGGTCAAACGGGGCTGAGTGTCGCTTTCGACCTCCCAACTCAAATTGGGTACGATGCGGATGATCCGATCGCGGCGGGGGAGGTGGGGAAGGTGGGGGTGTCCATTTCGTCGATCAAGGATATGGAGCAATTGTTCGACCAGATCCCGTTGGAGAAGGTTTCGACTTCGATGACGATCAATGCGCCCGCGGGTGTGCTGCTGGCGATGTATATCGCGGTGGCGAAGCGACAGGGCGCGAACGTGAGCAAGCTGCGCGGCACGATCCAGAACGATATTCTCAAGGAATATGTGGCGCGCGGCACGTATATCTTCCCGCCTGAACCGTCGATGCGACTCATTACGGATATTTTTCAGTTTTGCGCGAAAGATGTGCCGAACTGGAACACGATCTCGATCTCTGGTTATCACATTCGTGAAGCAGGTTCTACCGCCGTGCAGGAAGTGGCGTTCACGCTTGCGAATGGCATGGCGTATGTGGAAGCCGCGTTGAAGGCGGGGCTGAACGTGGACGAGTTCGCGGGTCAGCTTTCGTTCTTCTTCAACGCGCACAATAACTTTTTGGAAGAGGTGGCGAAGTTCCGCGCGGCGAGACGGTTGTGGGCAAGAATCATGCGCGAACGCTTCAAAGCGCAGAAACCATCGTCGTGGCAGTTGCGCTTCCACACACAGACCGCAGGCTCGACTCTCACCGCACAGCAACCCGAGAACAACGTGGTGCGTGTGACGGTTCAAGCGTTGTCTGCGGTTCTCAGCGGGACACAAAGCCTGCACACCAATTCAATGGATGAAGCACTCTGGCTGCCGACGGAAAAAGCGGTGCGCGTTGCACTGCGGACTCAGCAGATTCTCGCCCATGAATCAGGCGTCGCGGACTCGGTCGACCCGTTGGCGGGATCGTACCTGATCGAATATCTCCCGGACGAGATCGAAAAAGGCGCGCAGGAGTACATCGCCAAGATCGACGACATGGGCGGTGCGCTGCAATCCATTGAAAAGGGATTCATGCAAAACGAGATCCAGAACGATATTCTCAAGGAGTATGTGGCGCGCGGGACGTATATCTTCCCGCCTGAACCGTCGATGCGACTCATCACGGATATCTTTCAGTATTGTGCGAAGGAAGTGCCGAACTGGAACACGATCTCGATCTCGGGCTATCACATCCGTGAAGCGGGTTCGACCGCCGTGCAGGAAGTGGCGTTCACACTGGCGAATGGCATGGCGTATGTGGAAGCCGCGTTGAAGGTGGGACTGAACGTGGACGAGTTCGCGGGTCAGCTTTCGTTCTTCTTCAACGCGCACAACAACTTCTTGGAAGAGGTGGCGAAGTTCCGCGCGGCGAGACGGCTGTGGGCAAAGATCATGCGCGAACGATTCAAAGCGCAGAAGCCGTCGTCGTGGCAGTTGCGCTTCCACACACAGACCGCAGGCTCGACTCTCACCGCGCAGCAGCCTGAGAACAACGTGGTGCGTGTGACAGTTCAGGCTCTTTCCGCCGTCCTCGGCGGGACACAGTCACTGCACACCAATTCAATGGACGAAGCGCTCTGGCTGCCGACCGAAAAAGCGGTGCGCGTGGCACTGCGGACTCAACAGATTATCGCGCATGAATCAGGCGTCGCGGACTCGGTCGATCCGTTGGCAGGATCGTACAGATCGGAAGAGCGTCG
>DATDAG010000515.1:0-3156 GCA_036525495.1 Anaerolineales bacterium | reverse complement strand
AACGGCGGAGTTGGTTGTGATACGTGATTCCCGGCATGCGACACCGGTCGACAGCCCGGTCAACTTCAATGAAGCAGTGATGTCCTTTCTATCGAAACAGATGTGAATTTCGGTGAACCTTAATGCCCTGGACCCTGACCTGTATCGAAAGAATGCCCCATGGAACTTCATACACTCTGTTCTCAGAAAGATGAAATGAGGTCTGGTAAAATCGAGTCAAGTTGGGCGAATTGATTAATTCAAGGAGAATAAAATGTCTGATTACGGAAAGATTGATGCGTATCTCGAAAAAAATCTTGATAAAAGCCTTGATGAACTTGGAAAACTTGTAGCACAACCAAGCATCAGCGCGCAGGGAATCGGTTTGAAGGAATGTGCCGGCCTCGTTGCGAATATGCTTCGCGCACGCGGCTTCACCGCCGAGATCATGGACACCGAAGGCGCGCCGGTCGTCTTTGCAGAACGAAAAGGCAGGGTTGATAAAACGCTCATCTTCTACAATCATTATGACGTCCAACCGCCCGAGCCGCTTGAACTTTGGGAATCGCCTCCCTTCGAACCGCAGATCCGTGACGGCAAAATGTACGGGCGCGGCATCAGCGATGACAAGGGGCATATCTCGTCACGCCTTCATGCCATTGATTCAATACTCGAAACAGATGACGAACTGCCTTGTAACATCAAGTTCATTATTGAGGGCGAAGAGGAAACCGCCAGCGTTCACCTGCATGAGTTCATCCGCGAGAACAAGGATAAACTCAAAGCCGACGCCTGTATCTGGGAGTTCGGCGGCGTGGATCATCGCGGCGTCCCCATGCAGTACCTCGGCTTGCGTGGCATATGCTACGTGGAATTATCTGTTGAATCGCTTGGTACAGACGTTCACTCGGGACTCGGCGGTTCGATCTTCCCGAATGCGGCGTGGCGATTGACCTGGGCATTGTCCACGCTGAAAGGACCCGACGAGCGCATCCGCATCCCCGGATTTTATGATGATGTAATTAAACCTTCGGAGCGCGACCGCGAATTGATGGAAGCCCTTCCAGAAGTGTCTGAAGAATATAAAAACCGATATGGCGTAAAACAATTCATCAAGGGTCTGACTGGTGGGACAGAACTCAAGATCGAGGAAGTCTTCACGCCCACCTGCACGATTTGTGGATTGACCAGCGGATACCAGGGACCCGGCTCGAAGACTGTCCAACCCGCGCTTGCTTCCGCTAAAGTGGATTTCCGTCTCGTTCCCAATCAAAAGCCCGAGGACATCCTCAAAAAACTTCGCGCCCATCTCGACGCGGAAGGCTTCGAGGATGTGCAGATAAAATTCCTCGGGGGAGAACCTGCCGCTCGGACGGATCCAGACGACCCCTTTGTAAGAACCGTCGTGCAAGCCGCGGAGGAAGTGTACGAGGAGCCGATGCAACTTGTCCCTATGGTGGGTGGCTCCGGTCCAAATTATCCATTTGTGCATGACCTCGGTTTGCCGGTCGCAACAGCGGGATTGGGTTACCCTGATACGCGCGCGCATGCGCCCAATGAAAACATCCGCATTGATCTGTATCTCAAACATGCGATGCATATGGCGCGGGTGATCAAGGAATTTTCAAAGTAAAGAATATGCGAATCAACCAGCCCTTACAACTGAAAGACAATGATCTCTCAGTACCCAGCCTGACCTGGGGAATATTTCTGATAAGTTTTCTCGGCTTATACCTGGAATTGCTCTTCATCCGCTGGATCGGCACGGAGATTCGCATATTCGCCTATTTGCAAAACACCATCTTGATGGTTTGTTTCCTGGGCCTGGGGTTGGGCATGTTTACATCGTCAAAGCCCATCGCAATGAAGCAAAGCTTAATGCCAATGGCTGTCATTCTGCTGTTGCTTGCTGTGCCAGCCACCCGAATCGGATTGGGCAGAATTAGTGAATTGCTTAGCGTAATGGGCGACCTGGTGATCTGGTTTGGTGTTGCCGCCAGCGAACCGAAGGTGATGATCATCTCAGTTGTTGTGGGACTTGTGTTAACCTACACGCTTCTCATTCTGGTCGTTGACATGTTCGTGCCTCTGGGCAGAATTCTGGGGCGGTTGATGAACGCTCATCCCAATCCGATCTGGGCATATTCTGTAAATATCCTTGGCAGCGTTTTTGGCACATGGGCGATTGTCCTGCTCAGTTATTTTTACCAGCCTCCTTTCGTGTGGCTGATGGTGGCGGGTGGCTTAGCAATTTTCTTTGTAATATGGGGGCAGAACAGAGACAGGGTATTGAACATCGCCCTGTTGATTGTGGTCGTTGTCTCATCCTGGTTCGCCAGCCAGGGGGAAAACGTGCTGGATGTTATTTGGTCGCCGTATCAAAAATTGGCAATCAGCCGCAACGACGGTTTAAGGGTCGGAGAGTATATTGTTACAGTGAACAATGTCGGTTATCAGGGATTGATTGACTTGAGCGAGGCGAATGTTTCAGCAAACCCTGGTGTGTATGCATCTGATCTGGCGGGATTAAGTCAGTACGACCTGCCTGCTTTGTTGCACCCCGATCCCAAATCCATATTGATCGTTGGGGCAGGGGCTGGTAACGATGCTGCAGGCGCGTTGCGGAACGGCATCCAATCAGTGATTGCGGTGGAAATTGATCCTGCCATCATTGCCATTGGGAGGGACCTCCACGCCGAACAGCCATATTCCAACCCGAGCGTGCGCGTGGTCAACGACGATGCACGCTCGTTCTTTGCCAATACTCAGGATACGTTCGATGTGATTTCCTTTGGTTTGCTTGACTCGCACACTACGACTGCCATGACCAATGCCCGGCTGGATCATTATGTCTATACGGTTGAGAGTCTGTCACAGGCAAAGACCAGGCTTAACGAACATGGGGTCATCGTTCTTTCATTCGAGGCGCAAAAACCATACATCGCAGACCGCATACGACTGGCGCTGATTCAAGTGTTCGACCAGGAGCCTCTTGTGTTCCGGGTGCCTTACACACCCTATGGTTGGGGCGGTGTCGTATTTGTCGCCGGTGACCTGGAAGGTGTTCAACAGCAACTTGATGCAAACGAAAGACTCTCGCAATACATTGAGAATTTGCAGGTGACATACCCTGTACACTTCACGAATGACACAAAACTAACCACCGATGACTGGCCC
>DATDAG010000514.1:0-5007 GCA_036525495.1 Anaerolineales bacterium | reverse complement strand
CCATCAGCATGATGCTGAACACTGTCAAAATAAAGAGGATGATGTTTACATATATCCGTGCGGTTGGCTTGGGGATTGCAGGAGTCTGAACAAGATATATGACTTGCGCTCCGTCTTCCTTCCTGAAAAGCGGAGTGAGCCCATAAGGCTTGACCACATCCGCCAACTGGTCGTATGCGGCGGCAGTATCCTCGCTTAATAAATATCCGCGATACCGCACGATCCACTGACGCGGGTCGCCCGCGGTAACATCCTCCACGCGGAAGATGCGGGATACATAGCTGTTCAATACTTCCAATTCTGGGAACGACATAAGCACCTTTATTGACCGTAAACGATGGACCGCGGACGGTAGACCATAGACGGTCTCACAATCCACGGTCTTCCGTCCATCGTCCAAAAATAGGCGGGAGTGGATGGGAGTCGAACCCACCGCGGCCCGCAACGCGACCCGCCACAGGTGTTGAAGACCAGGAGACCCACCGGGACCTAACCACTCCCAACGTTAAGGATAACCGATGGAGAAATGGATTGCAAGAAGGATTATCAGGATGGATTAAGAGTAGAGGAACAAGCGACATCACAAGTCTCGGAAATCTGTGATGCTTTTGCCCGGGTAGAGTTCGAGGTTTGATAGAAACCATAACTCACCATTGCCCATTTGCAAAATGGATGTATAATGCCCGCATTATCAATATATACAAATAATTCTGTATATATAATCTCAATTATAGAATCGCACAAACAAAAGGATGGGTTCCATGTGGTTGCATAATGCTCTCTTTATGGATGAAAATATCCCAAGTGTAGACCAGGCTCCATGGTTCCCAAATTTGCGGCTACCGATAACTTGCAGTGTCAAGGTTTTCAGAAAAGTCGAATCATTGACCCAGCCGTGAGAGGATCCGTCTCTTGCGGCATTTTTATTTCCTGGTTGTATTCTTTTTAGGGTAAGCTTCGCCAACCCCATCGCTCTTGGACTTTGCGCTGGGGTTATGAGTTCTGATTCAGTTTTCCTTCCCGCCTACTTTAGCTGGTCAGACCCAGTTCCTCCATTCGTGCCAGGACTTCTTCCCGCGGTGCAATCCTTCTCGGGACATTCCGGCGCACAAAGCGTGTGATGTCAGTCTCGACACCCAGCTTCATCAAGGCATATTTGGCGAACTGCTTGTAGGTCAGTCCCATCCGGACACTCTCGTCCAGATCCCAGGACAATACCAACATCTTGTAAGCCAAGTCCTCTTCGTTGGAGTGAAGATCAGTCTCTGCCTTCGTCAACACCTGCCAGACCGCCACCAGCAGCTTCCGCGCAATCACCACGATTGCCTGATTCGGACGACGCATCCGGCGCAAGCATTTTTCATATTGGTCTTTCCAATAGGGGGAGATGCGGATCGCCTGCCAGGCGGCTTCCACCAGCGCCCACCTCAATTCCTTGCGTCCACTTTTGGTGATGCGCTTCTCAATATGTTCTTTGCCGCTTTCATGAATACCCGCTCCCAATCCAGCATAACCCACCAAGTGCTTCGCACTCTCAAAGCGCTGGATGTCGCCGATGGCGGACAACACGATCATCGTCATCACCACGCCAAACCCCGGCAATTGTAACAATCTCACTGCCTGCGGTCCCCAGGGTTCCCGCAGGCAGTGCTGCCCCAACTCTGCATCCACTTCCGTTTTGTGTCTATCGAGCTCCTCCAGCATCGCCAGTTCCTGCTGAATTTGCATCCTCTCCAACGTACTCACCTTCTGTTCCTGCCACCACGTGGCATCCAGCAATTTCCCTTTTGGCAGGAGAATGTTGTGACGATGCAGCAGACTTTGCAGGCGGTTGCGCACCATCGTTCCCATCTTCACCAGTCGATTGCGATACGAGATCATCCCACGTAACTCACGGACCTCCATCGGTGGGATCCACACTTCCGGAACAATGTCTGCGATCAGTAAGCGGATCAACCGTTTGACATCCTCCTTGTCTGTCTTGACCCGCGCTTCTGCGATCTGCCGCACCGCTCCCGCATGCGCCACCACGGTGCGGGTGGTCAGCGGCGCCACGATATCGTAGATGTCCCAGACATTGGTGGTTGTCTCGATCACCACTGCATCCCCTTCTTGCAGGTTGGCGCTTGCCCATTCTCGAAACTTCGCCATGCTGATCTGGCGGGGCGGCAACACCCACTCCTGCTTCGCATTTTGTCCCCCAGCCAGCACATACTCCTTGTGAATGTCCAGGGCTATGTACCGCTCGATCTGACTTGTATTTTCTGTTCCTTTCATGCTAGACTCCTTGTGTCTGTGCTTGGGATGTGGATTTTTGGGTATCAGTGGCAGCTACCGATTCGGGTTTCGGTGTGTACTCACACCATCCCAGATTAGGTTCCGCAGGTGTCCAAATAACGCAGCGGGCTCTCATTTTCTTCAAGCGAAATCTGTCCCATAGCGGCTGTCGGACAACCCAGACACTCACACCCCATCAGTGTCCCTGCGGCGGTATCGCCTCAAGGATATGCGGATGCCACATCCCAAGCAAGTTCATTCTAATAACGCCAGCCGTTGAAACTGTCGAAAAAGTGGGGAATTTAACAACTAATGCCACACGACGGGGTTTTATACACCAGAGGACTCTATGGCAAAATACAAACCCAGCAATGAAGATCAAATGGTGATGCTCCCCATTTCGCTCCAGGACCAACTGGTTCCAGGAACCTTGGAACACACCCTCAACCGACTGGTGGACGAGAACATCGATCTGTCGGTCTTCGACGCGCGCTACAACAACGACGAGACCGGGGCAGCCGCCATCCATCCCAAGGTCCTGCTGAAGGTCATCCTGCTGGCTTACGCCAAAGGCATGATCAGTTCGCGCCAAATCGAACGCGCCTGCCATGAGAACATCCTCTTCATTGCACTCTCTTATGGGTATGCTCCTGATCACAGCACGATTGCCGCCTTTGTGTCTTCGATGCAGAAAGAGATCTCTTCCATCTTCAGCGATATTCTCACAGTATGCGATGAATTGGATCTGCTGGACGGCACACACTTTTCTCTGGATGGCGTGAAACTCTCCGCGAATGTCTCGAAAGAATGGAGCGGCACGCTCGAGGAACTCAAACACAAGCGGGATAAGCTGCAGGAGAAACTCAAGCGCGTGATGGAAGAACACGCCCAGGCAGATCAACATCCTCAAGTGGAGATCGAACGTCAACAGAAGCGCGAACGCCGCTTCCAGGCCCAGGTCGAACGGCTCAATGAATTTGTCAAGGATCGCGAACCGAAGTTGGGCAGCAATGGCAAGGAGATCCAAAGCAACGCCGTGGACAATGAATCGGTCAAGATGCCTTCTTCTCACGGCGTCGTTCAGGGTTACAACGCACAGGTGCTGGTCGATTCCAAGCATCAGGTCATTCTCGCGGCGGAAGCCTTCGCCAGCCAGGATCACGAAAATCTCAAGCCGATGTTGGAGGGCGCCCAAAAAAACGTCGCCGCCATCGGAAAAGATGAAAGCTATTTTCAAGGCAGGCAGCTGACCGCCGATCCCAATTATCACTCGCTCAACAGCTTGAAGGTCTGCAAGGATGAAAAGATCGATGCCTACATCCCCGACATCCAATACCGCACACGCGATCCGCGCTTCCCTGCACCGAACGCAGGACGGTGTGCCGATCAAGAACGGTTCAAGGATGGCACCTTCGGCGGCAGGCAGCGACCGGATGCCAAGCCAAGGCTCTTCACTGTTTCTGACTTCTCTTTCGATCCGGACAAACAGCTGTATCGCTGTCCGCAGGGAAAAGAACTGAACTGCCACGCCCGCAACCAGGTCAACCGCCATCGCACCTATGATCTCTACCATGCCCGACCGGAAGACTGCGCCTCCTGTCCTGTGAGAGAACGCTGTTTGAGCAAACCAACCTCATCGCGCAGGTATCTCTCCATTCAGGTGGATACGCAGCCGCCGAACCTGATCGATGAAATGAAGGCCAAGATCGATAGTGAACAGGGCAAGCGGATCTATGCCAGGCGGTTGGGCATTGTCGAGCCTGTATTTGCCAATATCTGTGTGCAGAAGCGCATGCACCGCTTCACGTTACGCACGAAACGGAAAGTGGATGTACAATGGAGATTATTCGCTCTGGTTCACAATATCGGCAAGATCCACACCTTTGGGGCACTGATCTAAGCCCTGGCGGAGCGAAAAAACAAAGACTGCCTGAAATACGAGAAGCTGGTTATTCGATGGTGTCCCGGATGGGGAAGGCTCTCCCAAAAATCGGTTTTTCGACAGTCTCGTTAGGCGCAAATCAGGAACGATGAATTTCAAATGATGGAAGAGATTTCTGAACATCGGATAGAAGACTATGTCAAGTATTTCCCTGGCGTTCAACCAGGTATGGTACTTGCTTCGGTTGTTGAAGGAAATACAGAAGCTCAACTCTGGTATGCATCCCAACGGGACAATAATGTTGTTTGCCTTCTATGGGACAAAGGCAATAATGTTTTTTATTTATCGGGTCAATTAGTATTGTCAGAAACGATAAAGGATTTAGCTTCGCTTATCAATACACATGTAAAAGAAAAAGCTGTCAAGGAAGGGCTATCATATTTCAAGGTAAAAACACTTTCGTCTTCGTTGGAAAACTCAATCGCAGATATTTTCCAAAACACTCCACTACACAAAACAAACAAGATTTTTTATACCTTCCGAGCCGCAAAGGTAAAGGCTATTCCAACTCCAAGATTGAAGGGCATTCGATACCTTCCGATTGATGCAGATTTTCTTGAGAAAGGACAATTTGAAAACAATCACTATGTAAAATCTGAAGTCGAATGGATGTGGTCATCGCTTGAGAGATTTCGGGAAAAAGGTTTTGGGTTTGCAGCGGTGGTAGATGCGAGTATTGTTTGTTGGTGTACAGCGGAATATGTGAGCGAGAACAAATGCGGAATTGGTATAGAGGTTATTGATGAATTTCAGAACAAAGGTATCGCGACATCGACAGCAACACATTT
>DATDAG010000513.1:0-4453 GCA_036525495.1 Anaerolineales bacterium | reverse complement strand
AACTTAAATCTCTACAACCAAAAAACCGTTCCGAAAATGGAACGGTTTTTTTACACGAATACAGATTCAAATAATCACAGATAAAATACGGTATAACAATGACACAAAATACGACCGCCGCACTGAATAAAGACCATCAGGGTAGTCGTTATCATACGATCTCAACTGCAAAAGCAAATGAACTATTGCCAGGTTCCTGTTTGAACGATACATCTGCTGATTTCTCGCCTTCAATGTCCTAAATGTCACTTTCAAGACGATTAAATTAATCTAAGGTTACAAAAATCGTCCCATCCTTATGTCACGGATGGGACGATTCGCTTCAACCCTAAGAGACAGATGATCCTTTCTCGAGAGACGGCACTACCCTCCAAGTTCCACTGCAAGAACGTCGTAATACGTCCCAGCGCCAAAACCGTCAATGAGGATGTGGTCAAGGGGATTCATTTTCGGGAGTTCGCGCAAAAACGCGATCATGTTAGAGGCGGCGCTGACATTCCCAAAATCGCTCAGCAACCATGGCATCGGCAGTACGATCCCCTCACTTTGCAGGTGTTTCTCCTTTAACTTGTTGATCTTGTAATTAGCGTGATGGACGATAGCCACCGCCAGCGACTTGCCCGCCATGCCAAGATCGTTCAACCGGGTCTGGTAGGCGGCATACACATCCCTGACCACTTGCACACCCGTCCGTACAAACAACTTGACCATACCCATCGGTCCTGCCATGGTAATGGACGAGCCGTCTTGCGGCTCGTGCATCAACCCCGCCACACGAATATTGTTGGCAAGCGGCTGTGTCACATCCACATTGTATTCGCCGTTGGCTTTTTGCGGTGAGTGGGGATAATACATGGCAACCTGCAATACACCGCCAACATCAAAAACCTCGCGCGACTTCCCGGCAAGGAACTTCATAGTCTGCCCGGGAATTACTCCGATCACGCCAGCCGCGTTCCCAAATAGCTGCAGGGCATTTGCATCATGGGATGAGCCGACAAAACGGCTTAAACCTTCTATGCCGCCAACAAGCACTTTCTTTCCATACAAAGATTCAGCAATATTCTTGTCCAATTGTAAATTCTCGGGCAGTTCCGGGTTCAACGCCAGATGCAGACTGCTCGTGGAGCCGTCACACGCCTTGTGGATCGCTATCTTCAGCGCGCTATCGGGAATGCCTGCGGCTTTTGCCACCTGGTCCAGATAATCTTCGGAAACTGGAGCACTCATACCGATCAATACCGCCTCCACCTCGGATGCATCCCAATTACAGACTTTAATCGCTTCCGTAAGGAACCTGCCCCCCACTTCCACCTCCAGTTGGGTATGCTCCTCGGGTGTAAGGTTCAGGGGAACATGCTGTCGGTTGAGAAAACCCAATTCGGACAGATTCAGTTTTTCTTCCGCAAGAAGCGGGCGCCCGAGGCGCTGTTCCAGAAAGTGAGGTAAAGACTCGTTATTGTAACTCTCTCCCCATGTCCCATATACTCCTCCAATCCCAACAGATGAATTGGATACTCGCTCCATGCCAAATGGAATGCCCCCAGCGATGGGCAGTGTCTCGTTTTCAACGTTGGGTTGGTCATAGAAGGACATGTTTTTGGATATGGCATTTTCTGATGTCATTAAAACTCCTTTTGTTTCATTACCCATAGAACACTGGTAAAGTCCGATAGTTTCGCAACTGCACCCTTATACGACAGTTCTGCACACCAATGCTCGATGTGCAGAACCATGCTTTAAACATTATAACAGTGGATGGATTAAATAGTCATTAAAATCCGTTCTTCCTGATCACATTCTTGTACCATTTCGCACTGTCTTTCAGTGTGCGTTTCTGTGTTTCATAATCCACCCAGATAATCCCAAATCGTTGACTGTATCCAAACGCCCATTCAAAATTGTCCAGCAATGACCAGACGAAGTAACCCGCCAACGGAACGCCTGCTTGAATGGCGCGATGCGCGGCAGCAAAGTGAGTACGCAAATAATTCGTGCGGAGTTCATCTGGAACATTGCCTTTTTCATCAGGACCAGTGGAGTAACTTGCGCCGTTTTCTGTCACATAGACCTTGAGGGGCTGGTATTCGAAATAAACCCTGCCAAGAACACCTGTTAATCCATCAGGGTAAATTTCCCAGTCCATTTCCGTCCAATTTTCGGGTGCTTTTGGTTTGGGGAAAACGGTTTGTGGATCGTTACCCGCTTCGTCAGCACGAGACAGTTGCCGTGCGTAGTAATTCAGACCAATAAACTCCGTCGGCGTGGCAATCACATCCATATCCCCTTGTTGAACGAAATCGAGACTGTTGGGCAGCGCACCCGATTTCTTGAAATACTCAACCATATCAGATGGATAACCATGCCCATAAACGGGATCGGCAAACCAACGGAACCATTTACCATCGCCTGCTCGAGCCATTTTAAGATCCCCCAAGCTATTGGACGCCGCCGCGTTCCAGCCAATATTAAGTGTGATGCCAACCTCTGCATTCGGGCTGTTACGTTTGATAACTGGAACTGCCAAACCATGGGAAAGTAACAGGTGATGAGCGACTCGCAATGCCTTTGGATAATCCTTCAACCCCGGTGCATGAACACCCATTTCATGTCCCACCCACGCAACAACAGCGGGCTCATTGTGCGTGATCCAATTCGAGACTCGGTCGCCCAGCGCGCGTGAGACCGTGTTAGCATAGTCTGCAAAAGCCTCTGCTGTCGAACGCATAGCCCAGCCGCCTTCATCCTCCAACGCTTGCGGAAGATCCCAGTGATACAAAGTAACAAAAGGCGTGATACCCGCATCAAGCAGCCCATCTACAAGTTTGCTGTAGAAGTCGAGCCCCTTTTGGTTGACCTTTCCGCGTCCAGCAGGAAGAATGCGGGGCCACGCAATTGAAAATCGATATGCCTTCAGACCAATTCGCTTCATCAAAGCAATATCTTTCTTCCAAAGACGGTAATGGTCGTCTGCGATATCGCCCGTGTCGTTGTCCTTGATCTTTCCAGGAGTATGTGAAAATCGATCCCAAATAGATTCGCCCTTGCCGTGCTTGTTCCACGCGCCTTCGATCTGGTACGAAGCGGTGGCTGCGCCCCATATGAAGTTTTCAGGGAAGATGATCTTGTTTGCCATTTAATTCTCCATTCACGATTGTTGAGATACTTGCGTTTTGATCTTTCGCGCACTTTCTAAATTCGCGGGGTATTCACCCGCAAAGACCTGCCATGTCTCTTCATGCTTGACCGATTCACCTTTCTTCAATACAACCGATGCGCCCAATGTTTCCAATTCGATACAAACGTCCTTTACGTAAACTTCCACATTGCAATTCATATCAGGATATTTCCCTGCGGTCTCTGGCGAAAATCTTTTAACGAACAACGCATCACCAAGCGCGTAAGCAACCCAGCCGGGTAAATTACGATTGCCAATCTTGAAAGCTTCGTCACTTGCATTGCCATGTACCAGGATCAAATCATCTTGTAAAACCAGCCGCTCATCATGGATATGGGAATATGGCCAAAGGACCAGATTTCGATCTGGCTGCAATCCATCCATTTTTGAAAGTGGAAGGATCGCCATACCGCCGAGTCTCAATTGGGTAATAGCCCAGGGAGTGAGTTCGATTTGATCATCCCCATGCCATGTAATTCGATGCGAAAGATGCACATTGTTTTTATTCAATCGAACTCCAATCTCTTTTTCCAATCCAGATGCATCGACTGGGCTTTTCAACGCAATGCCATCCACGCCCTCGATCACATCCAAGCCGTCGTCTTCAGGACACGTATTAAAAGTATCTTCAGGCGCAGACCATAAACGATGCCCACCGCGCAAATAGTATTCCCCATGAGGCGTCCCCCAATGCACGTCAGGTGTTTCTGCGAACAGGTTACCTTCCACACCCTTCGCATATAAGCCGATGATACGTGGTCCCGTTGTGGTCAAAAATTCGAGACGCAAAAAATCATTTTCCATGGACATGGATGGAAGCCTTGGTTCGGACATTACGATCCCATCACCACTTCTACTACCACTTCGCTCAGACTCGCGTACGCGTCCACCCGGATCAAACTACCCTCAATCTGCTTCCCGTTTACGGTGACCTTTGCCACGCCTTTGCACACGTGCTTCGGGTTTTTCACGACGATATTGTAGGTCACACCGCGATATACACGCTTTACGGAAAATTCATCCCAGCTGGCTGGAATGGTCGGTGAAATGCGCAGTCCGTCCAGTGTCGGTTGAATGCCAAATATGTTCTGCGTTATGGCAACATAATTCCATGCCGCAGTCCCTGTGAGCCATGAGTTCTTCGCTTCGCCATGAGTCGCCGCATCCCTGCCCGCGATCATTTGTGCATAAACGTACGGTTCACATTTGTGCAATTCACTGATCCCCTCCCGCGCCGATGGGTTGATACGCTTATAGTAATCGAATGCCTTATCC
>DATDAG010000512.1:0-4054 GCA_036525495.1 Anaerolineales bacterium | reverse complement strand
CCTAGCCCAATGGGATTCTTGAACCAGATTCTGAACGTCCCGTCAGATGCCAGACCATTTCTTTTGCTGGTAACAGGCTACCCTACGGAAGATGCGGAGGTTCCTGTCATCATAAAGAAGTTACTTGAAGAGATTGCTGTTTTCGTCTAGCACCCCTCCACAGAATTAGCTTTCCTTGTAATTTATAGTTATGCAGTATATTGACAGCCGATATATCGCATGGTATTATAACGCTACACGATATAACGAAGTGCGATACAGGAGAGAAAATATGGATCTGCAACTTAAGAAATACCTCCCTCTCACGGAGTCCACATCCTATATTCTGTTGGCGCTTGCCGAGCCGCTGCATGGGTATGCGCTGATGCAGAAGGTAGGAGAAATCAGCCAAGGTACGGTCAAAATTGGACCTGGCACATTGTACGGAGCATTTTCGCAGCTTGAAAAGGAAGGCTTAATCAACATGGTCAAAGAAGGAAATAGGCGAAAATCATATGTAATCACAACCAAGGGAAAAACTGTTCTACAAGAACATATTCGAAGGGTTGAGATTTTAGTGGCAAACAGCCGTTTGCTCGTATAAGCAACAAGAAAATTTTCGGAGGGCACAATGACTACAATTAATAAATTCAAATGGTTCTGGGCGTGGGAAGATGAAAAAGAGGAAGCTTGGTTAGGCAAAATGGCACGGGAGGGCTGGCACCTCAAAAAACTGGGATTTCCTGGTAAATACAAATTTGAATCTGGGGAGCCCCGCAAAGATCATTATCGCATGGATTTCATGGCTGACCGGAAGAATTATCAAAATTATCTGCAACTCTTCCAAGATGCTGGGTGGGAGCATTTAGGCAAGTTAGGTGGATGGCAATACTTTCGTACGATGGAAAATGGAAATGAAGCTCCTGAAATCTATACAGATACGGATTCCAAGATTCAGAAATACCAACGGTTGTTTTCCTACTTGACCATATTTTTCCCGGTGTTGTTCGTCTTCGCAACTCGACCAGTTGTAGAAACCAGTTGGTTGGCCAATGTATATGAGATTGGAAAGTTCTTTATGGGCCTCTTACTTGGTATCTGGGCCTACACCATAGTAATGATACTAAGTCGGATAAAACAGCTTAAGAATAAATAAAAATGGGCGGCTCGATGAGCCGCCCATCATCTCACATTACTCTTCCCCCATCAACAGCTTGATCCTTTCCCACGGTTTCAAGCCTTCATCCTCCGCTAATAATCTCTTCAAGTCAAATAACTCATCACGTAAAGCCGCCGCGCGCTCGAACTCAAGGTTCTTCGCGGCTTCCTTCATCTGCTTTTCCATCTCGTGGATGATCTGCTTCAACTCATTACGCGGGATGGCACTCGTGTCCTTCGTCTTGTACTCGCCGCGCATTTCCGCCACAGCCTTCGAAGAGAATTCCTCCGTCAGATCATGGATCGCTTTATGAATACTGATTGGCAAGATACCGTTGTCGGTGTTGTATTTCACCTGCTTGGCGCGGCGACGGTTCGTTTCGTCAATGGCGCGTTTCATCGAGTTGGTCATCTTGTCGGCGTACATGATCACGCGTCCATTGACGTGACGCGCCGCACGACCGATCGTCTGGATCAGTGCAGTCTCCGAACGCAGGAAGCCTTCCTTGTCCGCATCGAGAATCCCAACCAGCGACACTTCAGGCAAATCCAAACCCTCGCGTAATAGGTTTATTCCCACTAGCACATCGAACACACCCAAACGTAGGTCACGCAGGATTCCGACTCGCTCAAGCGTTTCGACCTCCGAGTGTAAATAGTGGACCTTCATTCCCAACTCCTGCAAATACTCAGCCAAGTCTTCCGACATCCGCTTCGTAAGCGTTGTGACAAGGACACGTTCGCCTCGTTCGACCCTCTGCCTGATCTCTCCGACCAAATCGTCAACCTGCCCCTTGGTTGATCTGACCTCCACTTCAGGGTCAACGAGTCCCGTTGGACGGATGATCTGCTCGACGACCTGATCCGCTCTCTCCATCTCATACGGACCGGGCGTGGCGGAGGTGTAGATCGTGCTTCCCATTACCTCTTCGAACTCATCAAACTTTAACGGGCGGTTATCCATCGCGCTAGGCAGGCGGAAGCCGTACTCAACAAGCGTTTCTTTGCGTGAGCGATCACCGTTATACATGCCGCGTATCTGCGGAACGGTCATGTGACTCTCATCAATCACCAGCAGGTAGTCACTGGGAAGGAAATCAATCATCGTCCACGGATGCGTGCCGGGCGCACGTTGGTCGAGATGACGCGAATAGTTCTCGATGCCGGAGCAGTAGCCAACTTCCTTCAACATCTCCAAATCGTAACGGGCACGTTGCTCAAGCCGTTGCGCTTCGAGGAGTTTGCCAGTCTCTTTGAAGAACTGCAAGCGTTCGTCCAACTCTGTTTCGATATCGGCAATGGCATCTTTCATTTTCTCTGCGGCGGTGAGATATTGCTTGGCAGGATAGATGGAGATTTCATTCGGCTCGTCGAACACTTCCCCGGTCAGCGGGCTGAATTGCATGATGCGTTCCACTTCATCACCAAAGAACGTGATGCGATAACCGTGCTTCTCTTCATATGCAGGGATGATCTCCAGCGTGTCGCCGCGCACGCGGAATGTGCCGGTACGCAGGTCCATGTCGTTACGCTGGTATTGCGACTCGATGAGTTGGCGCAATAACATATTTCTGCGATACATCTCTCCGACCGTGAATGTGACTGTCCCTTTGCTGAATTCTTCAGGATTACCCAGACCATAAATGCAAGATACCGACGCCACGATGATGACGTCCCGCCGTGACATCAAGGCGGTCGTCGCCGCGAGCCGCAGACGCTCGATCTCTTCGTTGATATCAGTTTCTTTTTCGATATAGAGATCGTGCCGAGGGACGTAAGCCTCAGGCTGGTAATAATCGTAGTAGGAAACAAAATAAGAGACGGCGTTCTCCGGGAAGAACTCTTTGAACTCGGCATACAATTGTGCGGCAAGTGTCTTGTTATGCGCCATGATGAGAGTGGGCTTTTGCACCTGCTGAATAACCGAAGCAATTGCGAACGTCTTGCCGGTGCCGGTGGCACCTAGCAAGACCTGATGCTTCATTCCATTGTTTACGCCATCCACAAGTCCGCGGATGGCTTCGGGCTGGTCGCCCATTGGCTGAAAGGGTGCTTGAAGTTTGAAGTCCATGATTGTTATTGTTGTGAATATTGAACGGGTGTTCTATTATATCATGTAGTGGTGAATGTCACAGCGCAGAGTCGACTTATTAATACAGAGGCAGGCACAAGTCCGGGCGAGGCGGAGTATCAGATGTATAATCAAAAACGGAGGAGGCATCCACATGAAAATTGCATTATACGTTGTTGGAGTATTACTAATCTTGAGCGGCTCAATCTGGGTATTACAGGGCATCAACCTCCTGCCCGGCAGTTTTATGACCGGACAGATCCAGTGGGCATATAACGGGGCAATCTCAATCATCATTGGGGTCGTATTGATCCTGCTAGGCAGAGCTCGTAGATAAAGCCGCATGACAGATGAAATTCAGATCGGTGACCGGGTCCAGATATTTCTCAACGCCAGAAACTGGGGACAAGACAACTGGTTCAACGGGAAAGTTGTCCGCATTGACCCATATTCAATGCACCGCAGCTTCTATTGGGTGGAACTGGAGGAAGATGCAAAAGGTGTACTTGGACCGGGAATAAATTTAATCTCTGTGTTGAACCCGGAAAACATCCGAAAGATGTAGACTACCTTAAGGCAACTAGAATGGATCCCAACCGTAAACGCTGGAATGAAGGACATCAGAAGCTCAACCGGGCACTTGCCTCTGGCGATCACGAAAAAGCCATAGAACTTTTCTTGAACCAACATGCAATGGTTCATTCATCAAAAATGGCAAAGTCCGGGCAGTGGTCGTTCGAAGACGAAATTCTGCACGGGCTGACGAACGACCAGATCCGCCGGGTGGTCGGGGAACACTCCATCGCGTGGATATTGCTGCACATTGCCCGCATCGAAGACACCACC
>DATDAG010000511.1:0-10970 GCA_036525495.1 Anaerolineales bacterium | reverse complement strand
GCTCAAATTCACATTGCACATGGGGCATGTAGTTGCGATCACATTGGCTTGCCGGTCCTCAGCGTCCTTCAATAATTTGTAAACCATATCCAGCGCAGCCATGCGGTTCGTGACGATCAACGAACCGCCGCAGCAACGTGTTTTCAGGGCGTATTCAATCGGTTCCGCGCCAATGGCAGACAGCAGTTCCTCGAAGAAGCGGGGATTCTCGATCTCTTCATGATCCTTCCTCGGGCGGAGCAGTTGGCATCCGTAGTAGGGCGCGACTCGCAGATCCTTGAGCGGGTTTGTCGTCTTTACCCTGATCTTCTCAAGTCCCACATCCTCGATAATGACTTCAATGAGGTGACGCACCTTCATAGTCCCTTCAATATGCAGGTCATCTGCCTCCAGGGCATGATTGATGTGATCAGCAAGGTCCGGGTCCTTTTTGAGGGTGGCGTTGGTGTGGTGGGCATTCTTGAAGCAGGCGCTGCAGGGCGCGACAAAATCAGTGAGCCCCGTTCTTTCGGCTATCGCAAGGTTGCGGGCAACCAGGGTATATGCAAGAAGTGAATCCACAGGATAGTAGGCTGTCGCGCCGCAGCAGTTCCAATCATCTATTTCCTTGAGTTTGATATCCAGCGCCTGCGCCACATCCTTCGCGGAACTGTCATAGGCTTTTGCCAGACTTTCAAGGGAACATCCGGGGTAGTAGGCGTATTGTTTCATGACACATCTCCCATCGGGATGATCCTTTTCACCATGCGCTGGAAGTTCTTCAGTCTCTTGATCTTCTTGGGGAGCAGGGGCATCTTCCCTTTCAATACCAGACCAGTGGCGGTCAGAGCCTCTTGAATGATCTGGGATGCGGTGAATTTGGGCAGATAGGTGACCGCAAGAATGGGCTCGAATGATTTACCAGACCTGACGATCATCTTGACAAAACTTTCCGAAAAGTCGGGGCCGATCAAGCCTTCCTGGTGGTGGTTTTTCCATATCGAGTAACGCTTCAGCGCGTACATCAACTCGGTGATGCTGATGCCCTGCGGACAGCGGGCCGTGCACTGGTAGCACGAGGCGCAATACCAGAAAGTGTTGCTCTCCATCACCTGATCCTTCAGCCCCGCATTGACCATGGCGATGATATGCCTGGGTGTGTAGTCCATGTATGCAGCCACCGGGCAGGACCCGGAACAGGTGCCGCACTGGATGCACTGCGTGAAAGGATTCCCATCCGCGGCATATAATAGGCTGGAAACTTCACGCATGAATGAAAAGGTATAGGTTTCTGATGCTTTAGTCATAACGTTGACCTTTCTGTATTGTTTCGCCAAATTAACTGGGCACAGCCCTTCGCTCCTCTGCCGCTTGAATGAGAGCGCTGACTTTTTCCAGAAGCAGATCGGGTTCAATAGGTTTTTCAACCAGTTCGTCCACTTCCACAAAGCGGGGATGGATCGGTTCGCCCGGGAAGAGGAACGCGATCTGCTGCCTCATGCCAGTAATGATGAGTACCGGCATTTCGCGCAGTTTCGGATCTTTGCGGAGTTTCCGCGCAATCATCACGCCTTCTGCGCCGCGTCCCATCATGATGTCGAGCAATAACAGGTCATACTGATGTGTTTGCAACGCCTTCAGACCTTCCTTTGGGTCGTGAGCAACCTCAACCTCGTACCCCGCTGAATCAAGGATGCTCTTGATACCCGATACAAAGTCAGGGTCGTCGTCTATGATCAACAATCTTTTCGTCATGTTAGCCTCCATTCAGGGTATGCATAAATTAGTCCGTTGAAGATTGATTAGTAATCAATTTGGGCAGGTGAATAATGAACGTTGTCCCAGTGCCCAATTCGCTTTCGACAGTGATGGAACCGTCATGCGCTTCGACAATTTGCCGGCTGACCGCCAGCCCGATCCCATGCCCCGCTGCCACAGACTGGCTGTTCCGTCCGCGGTAAAAACCTTCAAAGACATGCGGCAGGTCTTCAGGGGAAATGCCGATGCCGTTATCTTTGATCGAGACCAGGACCTCATCGCCGCCATTTTCAACCTTTACAACAACCTTGCTGCCATCATGCGAATATTTGATCGCGTTACCGAGGATGTTGACAAAAGCCTCTGAAAGACTGACACCGTCTCCGTTGATTGAACCCGACGTTTTGCCAATGGAAGTAACGATCTCAACGTTCTTCCGCGCTGCAAGTTGTTCGATGTTCTCAAGAGCCTTCGTTACCGGGACGGATATCGGTATCTCCGTAAAGTTCTCCCTCAGTTTGTTTATGTCAACCGAGATGACTCTCAACCACGAGTTAATGAGCTTGAGCATATCGTCGATCCTGGTCTTGATACGCTGGAACTTATCCTTTTTATCGTCATCAAGCATTTTGGACATTTCAAACTCAAACGCGAAAAGGTTTTGTTGAACAGCACTCAGGGGCGCCTTTAGCTCATGCGACACGATCGACGCGAACTGCTCTCTCAACAGTTCCTTTTCCCTGCGTAACGCGATGGTCTCCAGGATCAATTTCCGTCTTTCGAGACTTCGGCGCGTGATCAGGCGGAATTCTTCCGGAGCAAACGGTTTGGGCAGGAAGTCGTAGGCGCCTTTCTTCATTGCTTCGACGGCGGAACCGACAGTGGCAAAACCTGTAATCACAACGGTTACTATTGTTGGATCCGATTCATTGATCTCCTCGAGCACTTCGATGCCTGGCAGGCCCGGCATCTTCAGATCAATGAAAACCAGGTCCGGCTGGTATTCTTCCACCAGCTTCAGACCGGTCATCCCATCAGGCGCTGTCCGGACATGATGACCACTGCCATCCAGTATCTGGGTGCAGGAATCCAGGATGACCTCCTCGTCATCAATGATCAAAATCCTTGACCTGTCATCCATAAGCCATACCAGCCTTTTCAACTGCCAGCGGTAAACTAACTGTAAATGTCGTCCCCATTCCGGGGTTGCTTTCGACAGTCAGTTTCCCTTTATGTTCATCCACAATGCCATATGAGATCGCCAAACCCAATCCCACACCGTGGCCGGTCTCCTTTGTCGTAAAGAACGGATCGAAGATCCTTCCAATGTTTTTGGGCGGAATGCCAGGACCGGTATCCTGTACGTCCACGTCAATACTTTGAGTTGCAGAATTCATGGTGGTCCTGATGGTCAGCCTTCCCGTGCCCTCCATGGCTTCTGCCGCATTGATGACCAGATTGAGGAATACTCTCTCAACCTGTGATGGGTCAACAACGACCATGGGCAGGGAATGATCCAGGTTCATCACAATCTCTATGTTATGAAAGATCGCCTGGTTTTCCACCAGGGAGATGCAACCCTGCAGGAGACTATTGATATCGCACAGGGTTTTGTCCGGGTTCTTTTTACGGGAAAAGTCCAACAAACCTCGAATGATGTCCCTGCAACGGTTGGCTTGCACAACGATCTTGGTAATGTTCTGCCTGCAAGATTCGTCGAAAGTTTCCTTTTCCAGTGCGAGGCTGGCGTAGGTAACGATCCCTTGCAGTGGATTGTTGAGTTCATGCGCGACATTTGCCGAGAGCTGCCCCACCAGCGCCAGCCGTTCAGATTCCGATATCTTTTTCTTCGCGAATTCCTTGAGTTTCTCATCGCGCTCCTTGAGCGCCTGCGACATTTTGTTGAAGGAATACGCCAGCCAGCCCAGTTCATCGCCGGATATTACATCCACTTTCGCATCCAGATTGCCTTCCGCAACCTGTTTGGATGCGGCGACAGTCTTTCGAAGCGGCACGCTGATCCTCTGTGAGATAAACCAGGACAGAACCATTGTGGTGAGTGCGCCAATAAGAGCGATCCCCAGGAAAACAAGAATGGCTTGTGTGCGTATGTCAATGTATTTCTGTTCTAGGATGCCAACATAAAGAATGCCGATGACTTTGTAATGAATGTCCCGGATCGGCTCATACGCCGTGATATACCAATCGTTGACCACGTAAGCCCGTCCGATCCAGGGTTGTTCATTGAAGACGACCTGGTTGTAGACCTCCTCCGATACCCGCGTGCCGATGGCTCTTGAGTTGTCCTCGTTGCGAACGTTCGTCGAGATGCGTACATCATCCTGGAAGATCGTGGCGGTCCCCATATCCTTTCCCTCATAGCGCATATCCTCGAAGACCGTCTGCTTGATCTCATCCACAATGCCATAATCCCGGTTGAGAAGGGTGCCGCCATACAAAATGCCGATCAGGTCACCCTCGTAATCGAATATCGGAGCGGCAGATTTCAACATCATACCGGCCGTTTCTTCCGTCTCGGTTCTTTGCCTTGCCTTGGGCGTATCGATGAATCGAATATGCGCCTGTCCTGACAGAAGCATCGATTCCCTGAGCAGTTCATCGCCGGTTAAAATTGTGGTTCCCATCACAGGCACTTTTCTAAGGACTACAGCCGACACTATTTCATCGTAACCGTCATTTGTTTCAAGGGTCATCGGCGAGTTAGCACGAAAGATGACTCTGCCGGTCGGGTCTGTGACAGATAGAATATCCAGCCCCTCCTCCTTCTTTATCTTGATCAACTCCTCTGCTGCTTTATTAACGTCTCCTGAGAGGATCGCCTCTTTGATGAAAAAACGCTCAGCCGACAGGCGCACAACGTCATGGATGTGTCTCAATTCGCCACGGTAGATTTCACGGGCTGAATTGAGATCATGGCTCACCATATCCTGGGCTTCAGCAACGACACGGTCACTGATGATCCGTATTCCCGCGATCGTGAAGATCGCGCTCATCAGGATAATGATCGCCAGGTAACCCAGGATCAATTTGGTGGCAATCGGGATGCGCAGGGTCCGCTTAAACAGCTCATGAATCCCCTTTCTATTTTGCCTGTTAAGGGCTGTAGCGCCGCTTCTCATTCCAACCGATCCTTTTACATTGCCTCGTGGACCAACTCGATCAATTCTTTGACCTCGAGCCGGTCCTCGCTTCCTGTGGTCTTTATCGCATCTGAGAACATCGCGACATCCTTCGGGCAAGCCACCAACATGGATTGCACTCCTTCCAGCGCGACTGCCTCCCTCACGCGCGCTTCGCTCGGTCTTTCCCGGACATCTTTCTCATCCATCCAGATGCGCCCGCCGCCCGCGCCGCAGCAAAAGGCACGGTCACCGTGACGCGGCATTTCCACGAGATGACATCCCGTGGCTTTGATCACGCGGCGCGGGGCATCGTACACATCGTTGTATCGCCCCAGGTAACAGGGGTCGTGATATGTGACTTTGTAATCGAGTTTTTTGCTGAACCTAATCTGACCGGACACGATCAGTTGGTCGAGTAGTTCCGCAGTGTGAAGAATGGTGGGGCGGTTTCCGTTCCATGGATATTCATTCTTGAGAGTGTTGTACGTGTGCGGGTCGGTCGTGATGATGGTCTGATATTTGCACTTCGACAACACCTTGTTATTCTTCTCGACCAGCATCTCGAACAGTCCCTCCTCCCCGATGCGGCGGACATCGTTTCCCGCATTACGTTCCACATCGTAAAGGATGCCAAAATCCATTCCCGCCTTATGGAATACATCTGCCGCCTTACGAGTAACGTCGGTCAATGTCGTATTGTAGGAAGCATAGTCTCCGACAAACCACAGGTATTCAACAGCCTCGCGGCGGACATCTTTGACGGTTGGCTCCAAGCCTTGTGTCCACTTTGCCCGCATTCGTTCAGCCTGACCGAACGAGTTACCATAACGTCCAAGGTTGGCAAGTGCCTTTTGCAGAAGGTTATCCATCGTCCCCTCTTCAACCAGATGACGGCGCAGATCGACCAAAGTGTTGATATGTTCGATAAAAGCCGGGCAGACTTGTGAACATGCACGGCAGGTGGTACATGCCCAAAGCTCATCCGCACTGACCACGTCACCGTGCAGGGAATGTCCGTTCGCTTTCGCCCACAAATGCTTTTCGAGTTTGACCATCATATCGCGTGGAGAAAAGAACAACCCGCCGGCATGAGCCGGACACACATCCTGGCAACGCCCACAACGCGTACAGGAATCAAAGTCAAGCAATTGTTTCCAGGTAAATTGCTTCCACTCTTTGACTCCCATCCCGCCTTCCATATTTGCCGGGGATAACTTTCCGGCAGGCTCCAGGGATTGGAAGTAAATGTTGAGTGGTACGGAAAGAATATGAAACAGCTTGGTAAAAGGCAAACTGGCAAGGATCACAAACGCGGTCAGGATATGAAGCGACCAAATGATCAGATGCAGTGTTTGGTTGGTTGGGTCTCCAAGTGCAAGGAACCCGGCGGCGATGGCATTTCCAATCGGTGACCAGACCGCCCAATCCGGCTGCGTGACTGCAATGCGCAATCCCTCGGTCAGATAACCGCTCAGCGCGATGAAGGCTAACATCACAAGGACATAGGTATCGTCCCTCGCAAGTGACTTATCTGGAAATTCCCGAATGCGTGATGGGCGTGTCACATACCGACGATAGATCGCCATCCCCAAGCCAACGATCACCAACAGACCGAGGACATCCAACGCCAGTTCAAATGTGATGTACACCCAACCGGTCAGGAACTGAAATCCAAAGAACAGATGGGTCACGTCCCAATCTATGGTCGCCAGCGCGGTGCCGATCGCAAGAACAAGCATGCCCCAGAAAATAGTGAAATGCATTATGCCCGGGTATGTCTCATTCAAAGTACGGCGTTGAGCAAACACCTGGGTTATCACCGACCATATCCGTTCCCAGAAATGGCCGGAACGTTTATCGGGTCGTCCTTTGCGCCAACGCATGACACGCCGCCCCACCCCGTAAAGAAAGATAACAGCCGTCAACAGTGCAAGAATATATTGCGCTGTCTCAGCCCAGTGTGGGATGTTCCAGAAAGTTTCTCGGATAGGCATGACTTACTCCATCTACGCAGGCTGTTTCTCCTGTTTTACTTTCTCCGTCAGCACCTCGACCAATTCGAAGATGTCGCCTTCGACTCCGTATTTCGCTAGGTTGAAGATCGGCGCGGTGGGATCCATGTTGATCGCGATGATCGTGTCACTGCCTATGATGGCCTCCGCATGTTCGGGCGCGCCGCTGATCCCCATCGCGAGATAAACCTTGGGTTTGACATATTTGCCAGACTTCCCCACAAGCCGCGAGGTCTTCAGCCAACCCTGGTCAACGACAGGTCGTGAACCGCACACCACGCCTCCCAAAGCCTGGGCAAGGTCTTCCGCCAATTCGATGTTGTCCTGGTTCTGAATTCCGCGCCCCACTGCGATGAGCAATGGCTCCTTGGATATATCCACATCACTGACTTCCGGCTCGATGTATTTGGATAAGGTGACACGTAACGCGTCAAGCGCAGGGACATCTGCTTCTGTTACCGGAGGCTCTTCTCCGCTTTGACCTTGTTCCGCTGGGTACCCGCCGGGGACCATGGTCACCAGCGCAGTTGGTACCGGCAACTCACCCTCAGCCATGATCTTGCCGCCGCAAATCTGGCTGACATATTTCCCATCATTCGTGAAGCTGCGACAGGAGTTCACCAATGGCAATCGCAGCCGCACCGAAAGCACACTGGCAACGTCAGACCCGATGGATGTGTTGCCGAAAATCACAGCACGCGGCTGGTCTTTACTAATGAGATCTGTCAACACCTTTTGATACGCATCAGAGGTAAATTCAGCCAGCTTCTCATGATCGAGATAAAGCACCTTGTCGGCGGCGAAGTTGCCCGTCATATCTTTTGCGTTGTGTCCCAATAAAACAGCGACAACATCCCCGCCCACTGCCTTGGACAGTTCACCGGCGCCAGCCAGCATGGTATATGAAATATCCGCAACCCTCCCCTGCAGGTGTTCAATGAGAACGTAGATATCCTGACTCATGGCTCTCCTCCGTTACAAAACGCCTAATTCCTTGAAGAGACTGACAAGTTTGTCGGTCACTTCTTCCGGATCTCCCGTGATCATCTCGGCATGAGACGTTGCTTCAGGTTGGAACATGCGTCCAACTGCCGCGCCTCCGTCCGGGTCCAGATCTGAAGCGTCCTGTTCCTCGATGCTGGAATCCTTCATTGCCTGGCGAACCTTGCTGACAGCCACATAACGCGGCGGCTCCTCAGAAACCTGAATCCCCAACACGGCTGGCAGGGCCACTTCCATTTCAGCCAGCAAGCCGCCCGGATATTCCTTGTGGATCGTAACCTTTCCATCATTGATGGCTACACTGGAAATGTAGCCCACATAGGGCAATCCCAAACTTTCAGCCAGCATGGGTCCCACAGCGCCATCCAGGTCGTTGTGCGCCTGTACGCCAGTCAATATCAGGTTGGCTTGGGAATCCTTGATCAGCCCTGCAACGCAATGCGCAAGGGCGTGATTATTAGCCGCGATGAAATCACCCGTAATTTTGATCAGCCGGTCAGCGCCTTTGGCGGCTGCGGTGAACAGCACATCGTCCGCTCCATCAAATTCAGGCACCACAAGAGTGACAGTGCCGCCGCCGCGTTCCTTTAGCAGAATGCCCTGTTCAATGGCATGATCATCAAATTCATTGATGATCATGCGCGCAAAGGTCAGGTCGAGCGCCGCACCGCTTTCATCAATGGTAAGTTCCTCGACGAGGTCTGGAACAAGCTTTGCCAATACGATGATGTTCATTTCACCGCCTCTCTCATAATCCCATTGCTTCCGCCAGCAATTCGGCAATATCCCTGACTTGTAACTGGTCAGCCCCTTGCATTGTCTTCGCGGCATCCTCGAAGCGCGGAGCCTCGTAGGGACAGGCTACCGCAAGGATATTTGCATCAACAGACACCGCCTCGCGCAATCGCCAATCAGATAGTCGGACATGCGCCTTCTCCCATTGAAATCCATCCAGCCACATCCCGCCGCCGCCACCGCCACAGCACAGACTGTTGGTGTGATTGTGCGCCATTTCCACAAGTTCCAGACCAGCAATGGTTTTTAACAACGCACGCGGCTGGTCGAAGACATTATTGGCACGGCCAAGGTAACATGGATCATGAAAGGTAACCCTGGCTTTAACTTCATGGTTCATCAATGCTTTGAGCTGGTCAATCCGTTCAACAAGATACTCTGTGTAATGTTGAACGGGGAAGGAAATACCCAACCGGGGATACTCGTTCTTGATGGCATTGTAGGCATGGGGGTCTGTAGTGATGATCGTATTGAATTGATACTTACCGAATACTTTCGCGTTTTTCTCCGCCAGCATTTCGAACAAGCCACGTTCACCCGCCAGCCGTTGTGAATCGCCGTCACTGTTCTCTTCCGGACCCAGGATTCCAAAATCGACACCAAGAGCATTAAGGACCTTTGCCAGCGCCTTCGTGGCTGACTGAACGCGTGGATGATAGGATGCATAATCACCTACGAACCACAGCACATCAACCGGTTTTTTCGTTTTTCCAAGAAGGTTCACTTCTGGTTTGATACCAGAGATCCAATCTGCACGCTTGCGGGGCGATTCGCCCATGGGGTTGCCATAGCGCTGTGAGTTTGCCAGTGCGACCTGCAATTCGGTTGGAACTGTTCCTGCGATCAGCATCTCTTCCTTAACCCTAGTCATCAGATTTGCCGTGATCGGGATCTGGGATGGACAGAATGCAGTGCAGGCGAAACAAGAGACGCACATCCACACACCATCGGATTTCAATACCAGGTCAAAGATATCTGCGCGAAGTGTGCCAATGATCTTCGAGGGCGGGAATTTCATGAAATATCCAAATGGACATACACCACTGCATGTTCCGCATTGCAGGCATTTGCGGATCCTTTCGCCATCCTCCATATCATGCAGACTCGAATAAAACGTCCTGCTCACAGATGGATTAAGAGGGGATATTGTTATTTCCACTGGATACTCCTGTTCCTTGGGCTCGCAGAATCTCGTGATCTGTTTCGGCAACATGGGAGAAAAAGCCGACCATTGAGTTGGTTTGGGCGCGAATCACCGATCCTGAAATATTGATGGAAGTCAAAAACTTCAATTTGCAGGGATAAATCTTCTGGGGCATAAGCGCCTCCAGGCTTTGCAACTAATCCGTCATTATTCTCAAAATGACAGTTCAACGTAATGTCTGCTCGGTACGACAAATAGCCGTGCCATTCGCAGTAAAAAGGATACCCCCGCCATCATTATTTGTGATAATATTCACAAGCCCAAGTGTCAAATGTCACCGCTGCTTGTGTATTTTGTCACAATAAATATAGGGCTGATACCAAATCACTATTAACAGAAAAAGGATGCACTTCCATTATGGAAATGCATCCGTGTGGTTTATTCTCTCCCCGCCTCTATGCCTGTACTAGTCCCCGTTTCCATTAAAGGACCGTGCAGACTGTCGTACGAAGAGGTAGATGGTAAATATGACGATCATGCCAATGACCATGCCCAGCACTTCGGGGAACCGCTGGGCGATCTCGGCGGCTATCCCGCGCCCGCCAGCTGTGACATTGCGCCCGAATTCCACAAGGGACTGCACGATCTGGCTGAAGTGGAGGTCCACATAAGCCACACCTGCGAGGGCAACAATCGTGAATGGCAAGGCAAGAGCGAAAACCCAGAACACTCCTACAAACGGTACTATACGCATGGCGAGCTCCTTTCTTATGTGTTGATGAGCCGGTATGCCCATCTACTAGAAGGATACAAGGAGAATGCCGCCTGTTCAATAGGCGGCATAAGTCATTTTTATACTAGGGTATTCACCCTATTTATGGTTTGATCAAACCCTTGCGAATGGCGTACTTCACAAGTTCACTGCGGTTGTGCAGACCCAGTTTGCCCATCAGGTTCTCGCGGTGACGCGCCACCGTATGAACACTGATGACCAGAAGGTCTGCAATTTCGTCGTTGGTCCTCCCCTCAGCCAGCAGGGACAACACCTCCCCTTCGCGGGGCGTCAACCCGTTCATTGCCTCTTTTGCATCCTCCTCCCCACTGCGCGCAAGGAAATCTCCTACAAGCAATTTGGCA
>DATDAG010000510.1:0-3763 GCA_036525495.1 Anaerolineales bacterium | reverse complement strand
CCACCAGTCTGGTCTGCGATGCTGCCAGTCTGGCTGCCTTCTATGAATTCCTGGTAACTGGTGGAAGAACACCTATGGGACAACAATTGATTCCCGAAAAGACCCTCAAAAAATATACAAGCATTCAAGTGTCCTCATGGGATCGGAGCCTTCAAACATTCACATCTCTTGGTAGAGGCTTTGTTGTGGGATCCATTTTTTTATCCACCTTTGGCTGGTGGAATACCGGTCAATGTTTCGGACACGCCGGAGGATTTTCGTCGCTGGCATTTGGAGATTATCGCACCGGCATATCTGCTTCGATCATTACGAATGGAAACAGGAGTATGAGTGATTTTATGAAACGATTCATCCCACTCGCGCATGGACTGAGAAGTGCCTGTCAGGGATGATATAGACAGGTGAGATTGAAAGGAGCAGGATCATGAACAAGTTGAGCAATCACTGGCCAATTGAGTTGGCTGCGATCAGCATAGCCAATCTCTTCAATATTATTATGTGCGAACCGACAGCGGATCCTTGATTCAAGCGAATATTGAAAGGACCGCCATTCAAGTCTAGAGATAAGAGTGTGTGACAACCGCCATTGGTGGATACAGGGATGGCGGTTACTTCTTCAAGAATGGATACGGAAAACGCTTGAAGATGCGACCCTGACGATAGACTGTGAGGTGAGCGCGTTTCGTATCCAGCAGGACTTTAACATATTCATGTTTGAGCCGTTTGCCAACGAAGAAGGTCTGGCTGAGCAGATGCACATTACCATGTTTGGTGACTTGGCGGAAGAAGGTGATTCTGCCAGCAGCAAGGGCAAGAGGTTCGTGCGGGATCGGATAATTGAGCGGCAACTTGCGAAGCTTGCTGCGTCTGCGATATTGGACAGCGGTCAAGCCGTTCAAGCGGGGTTGCATGTGCTGAGTATTGACCGTTTCTTCCAATCGTTGCAACTCGCGTTTGAGTGCCCCAAGTTGAGCATAGTGCCTCTGGAATAAGCGCGGTTGAAACCAGCCGTTGAAATTCTCGACACTTCCATTGCGTTGTGGGCGACCTGGCGGGATCAAGAGCGGTTCAACGCCAAAGCGTAAGCACAAGCGCAGCACGCGGGAGAGATAACGAGCGGCGGGTCCCCAACCGGCCACTTCCCGGGCATTGTCAAATTGCACTTGGGCTGGCAGGCCCAAACTCTTCCAACACTCGCCCAGGAAGTCCAAGATCACCTCCATCTTGCGCGAACGGTAGATTCGCAGGCAAACGGCACCATCGTAGACATCCTTACAGACAAAAATGTAGTAGCGCTGGCGATTGCCTTTCAGGTAGATGGGGCCGACACCATCAACCTGATGAAGCTGGTTGGATGTGTTTGCTTCTGGTTTCGGGTAAGTCGCACGAGACAAATAAGGAGCCAGCCGCACTTTTGGAGATGTAATCCCATTACGTGCCAGGATCCGTTCAATCGTGCGCACACTGGGCAAAGGACGAATGTGCAAAACCTGAAGTTCGGCTAAAATGGAACTAGCCCCAATCAGGCTGTAGCGTGTGCCCGGATGAACTTGGGAGGTCAGTCGCCTGCGAATGTTCAAGATGCTGCGTTCCACCTCGGGTGTAATTCGGCGAGGTTGCGTGGTGGTGCGCGTCAGATCAAACAAGCCATTCGGGCCAAGCGCACGATAACGACGCCACCAAATATGGAACCAGGCCGGGCTACGACCCAAGATCCTGCAAATTTCTTCCACGGATCGGCCTGCCAGTCGTAGTTTGATCGCTTGTTGGCGATCGGACAGTTCGTTGTTCATAGTTTTCTCCAGAGATAGGATAAGAGACGGTTGTCACACCCACCACTATATAGTGAACAAAGAAAACTATGCTACCTGTCTTGTGTTTTGTAGGTCACTCCTGACCGCCAAAAATCTCTAGGCTTGAATGGCGGTAATTTGACCTTTCATCTCTAGGATTCAATGGCGGCTCAATCTCTAGGCGACGCTGTCGGCTCGCAATTATGGTTGTAATCTTCATTTTACGCACTGTGCAGGCGGGACATCTCCTGATTTTTGGGATCGTTTGGGTAATGTTCATTGGCGTGCTCTCCATTGTTGTATTCCAGAGCATCAAGACCAAACGTGGACGGTGGTTCATTATCCTCCCGACACTCTTTGACCTCTTTCTGATCGTTGAAGTAGTACTGGACTATATCTTTAGGTACGAGTTTCGCAGCACAGGTCTGATTGGACCATACCTATTGTTATATTATGTTTCCATATTTGGAATGATCGGGTATTCATTTCTTGTCGAGAAAAAATATGGATTTATCACCCTGATGACATATTTTCTCAGTCAATTCGCTGCTCTTTATTCCTATATGAAAGTAGGGCATGGTTAATTCCATAAGGGAAGACATGAAAACGAAAGGAGTCTGACATGTCAACCAAATATCGTGTTCATCGCTTCAATCTCAGAATGACGGACGATCAAAGCAAACTGGAACAATTCCTGAACAGTCTCGAAGGCGAGATCATATCGATCGTTCCAAACGTCACCTGGTTCCCGAAAGTGCAGGTGGATTTTGTTCTCATCGTGGAGAGAGAGGCATAACACATCGAGATCATTTTGGTGTTTGAATAGTTGGGATGGAGTATTTTCCATCCCAACGGGAGGGATCCAATGGCAGATAAAAATATTCAACCCTCGATAAGCACTTGGACAAAAGGCTTCATGGTGGTCGTATTCATCATGCTTTCTGGTAGCGGATGTCAAAAAATCTCAACCATACAGCCAACAGAGAAAGAATCCGCCGTAGAGCCCCTGCCAACTGCCACCCAGGTTATAAATCAATCAAAACGGGCTCTGCTAAGCGCCGACGCGCTGACAAATGGATTTGAGTACGATGGTCCGGTGAATGAATCCGCATTGACTCTGCCCGAGAATGCCGCTCCACCTGTACATATCTTTGAAGGTCGTTTGGAACTGCTTGGGGAAAAAGACAGTGGACAAATGCAGGTGTTGCGCGGCGAATTGGGACCAGAGTATTCGTACCTGCCAGAGTTCGACTTTGAATTCGTGCAGGATAATGGCTACCTGATTCCGGTCCAGCGCGGCAACATCATTGCCGATCATCCCGTCTGGAACATCATCCTTGAGCCGGGTCGTGTTTGGCAGGAAGATGGTGATAACGGTTTTTCACGGGCATCTCTGCCCTTTGCATTGACAGTCAAAGGCGGCAACGCCACTTTCAACGGCACGCTGACCTTCCTGTTCGAAGACCAGCATGTCTCCAAGGTTTGGTACCAGATCACACAGGAGACCACCAGTTACTCACGCGCCAATCTGTGGGGGTTGCTGGATGCAGGGTATCATCCAGGAGCAGTGACCGGGTCCAAAAAGATCCGTGCTGATTTTGCATCCGAACTTGCCGCACGGATGCCGGTCAAGCCCATCGAAGCATTGACTGATGATTATCCCGGGGTGGATGTTTCCGCTTTTGGGCGCGGTGTGACGCGTGAGCACATGACATGGTATGGGGTTGTAGTGAACGGTGTCAACTATATTGGTGGATGTCAGACTCGCTTCGGTTTGTATTCCTATTGCGAATCGATGCGAGCTACATCTTATTCAACGGCTAAATCTGCTTTTGTCAGCGTGGCTCTGATGCGGCTGGCACAAAAATATGAGGCAGACGTGGCGAATCTATTGATCAAAGATTATGTCCCTGAGTATGCTGATAGTTCCGGTGATTGGGAACAAGTGACGTTCAACAATGCACTGGACA
>DATDAG010000509.1:0-4659 GCA_036525495.1 Anaerolineales bacterium | reverse complement strand
GTGTTGGGAGAGATCTTCAGTTTTGGGCGACATACGGTGACACAGGGGCTGTTGTCCCTGGGGGTCACAGATGGAGATTGGAGTGCCTGGTACCGGTTGTTCAGCCGGGCACGGTTCGATGAGGAAAAACTCTCAGCGTGTCTGCTGCAAGAGAGCCTGGAACATGTGGGAGTAGACGAACCGTATTGCGCTGCCATCGATAGCACATCGATCCACCGCAGCAGTTTGAAGATGCCGGGCACAAGTTGGCTGCGAGATGCCCGTTTTTCAGCTTTTCGACCGGGCATTCATCGAGCCCAACGTTTTCTGCACGGTGCCTGGCTGACACCGCTGGAAGCGGGGTACAGCCGGGCGATCCCCCTGCGTTTTTTACCCGCCTTTCCCCCAAAGGCGATCCCTGCCGATGTGCCAGCCCGGCGAGAATGGGAGGCAGGCCGCCTGTTCATCAGTTGGTTGCGGCAGGGGTTGGATGCTGCTGGTCCTGGCAGATGGGGGATTTGACGTGCTCGACCTATGGCGTGGATTGCCTGAGCGAGTAGTCCTGGTCACGCGCACGGCACGCAATCGCTGCCTGTACTACTTGCCTAAACCGGACAGTCAGCCTGGTCCGGGACGTCCCCCCAGTTATGGAGAACGCGCCCCGAAGCCTGTAGATTGGCTGCATGCCGGATTGCGTAACTGGCCCACCCAGGGGGTAGACGTGCGTGGCAAGCGGATCCAGATGCGCTACCAACTCCTGGGTCCTTTTGTGCGCGAAGGGTTGCCCGAACGGCCGCTCTTCCTGATCGTGGTCAAGGGCAGGCACCGCCTGGTGGGCAAGAACAAACTCCGGTATAAGCACCGTGGTCCCTCTTTTTACCTGGTCTCGGCTGTCCAGACGGCCAAAGGAGATCGCCACCCTCCTGACCTGGCTTTGGCAGAGGTGGGAGATCGAAGTGGCTCACCGTGAAATGAAATCCGGTCTGGGTCTGGGTGAAAAACAATGTTGGAATAAACGCGCCGCGGTCGTCTCTGTCCAATGGAGCGCCTGGACCTACGCTGTTTTGCTCCTGGCGGCTTACCGCACCTGGGGGTTGTGTGGTGGACCTCCTACTCCGGCTCGCTGATGGCCAGGTGCAAAACGCTGGTCCTTCACGACCCTCTGGCGCACTTACCGCTCTGAGCTTTGGAACAAACATGAATTTCGCCCCCTTTGGACCACAACCGCTGACAACTGCTGGAAAAAAGACACCTGGTTCGCTGCTTTGGACAACTCTATCGCTGCTGCTGCCAGAATCTAAAGCGGGAAACGCCTTTTTCGCGCTTCCCGCTTCGTTTTTTCGCGCTAGACTTTCCCCACAAAGGGCCAAAGTCCAGGGAGTTTTTGTTCGTGAATAGTAGATCTCGGCGATTTTTAAATTTCCGAGTTTTTATTTATTATGAATCCACCACTTCCCCTTGAACAGCAGCAGAGAAGACCAAACCTTCCTCTCCACGATCCACATCTCCTTTTCCGCCGCAGATTCACTCAAAGTGGTATAAACTTCCTTCTGCTATAATTGCACAATCACAAAATAAAGGATTCATTACATGGCTGAACACGTCAGCGTTTCAAAACTATCAAACTACGTAGAAAAAGAAGTCACGATCAAAGGCTGGGTGTACAACCGCACGCACAAGGGAAAGCTCGTCTTTTTGCTCGTGCGCGACGGCTCTGGCTTTGTGCAATGCGTTGCATTCAAAAGCGACCTTGACGAAGAACTTTTTGATAAATTAACCCGCATACCGCAAGAGTCATCCGTCATCATCACAGGCGCTGTCCGGGAGGATAAGCGCGCACCAGGCATCCCTGGCGGATATGAAGTTGGGGTGAAGCAGATCGAAGTCGTGCAGGAAGCGGATTTGGATTACCCCATGTCGCTCAAGGACCACGGTCCCGAGTTTGCGCTCGATAATCGTCACCTATGGATCCGCATGCAAAGTCAGTGGGCGATCCTGAAAATCCGCGTGAAGGTCATGTCCGCGGTGCGTGAGTACCTCGACTCAAACGGCTTCTTCAACCTCGATACCCCCATCTTGACTCCTGCCGCCGCGGAAGGGACAACGACTCTTTTCGAGACTCCTTACTTCGACGAAGGCTTTGCGTATCTCGCCCAAACAGGACAACTCTACAACGAAGCCAACATCTTCTCGTTCGGGAAAGTCTACTGCTTTGGACCCACCTTCCGCGCCGAGAAATCAAAAACGCGTCGCCACTTAACCGAGTTCTGGATGCTGGAACCCGAGATCGCTTTCTGCGACCTTGACCAGTTAATGGAAATCGAAGAGGGCTTGATCACCCACATTGTGAAAACGGTTTTGCGCGATTGCGCGGCGGAATTGAAATTCCTTGAGCGCGATATATCCAAACTCGAAAACGTGGCTGGCACTTTCCCGCGCATGTCCTATGACGACGCGGCAAAATACCTGATCGAACTCTACAAAAAAGAGACCGACCCTGAGCGAAAAGAATTACTCAAATTCGAATGGGGCATGGATTTTGGCGCGCCGCACGAGGTTGAATTGACCAAATTGCACGACAAGCCGCTGTTCGTCTATGGTTATCCAAGCAAGGTCAAAGCCTTTTACATGGAACCGTGGCCCGACAGACCCGAAGTCTGCAAATCCGTGGATTTGCTTGCACCCGAAGGCTACGGCGAAATCTGCGGCGGCTCCGAGCGCATGAGTGATCACGACAAATTACTTGAGCGCATTCGCCATGAAGAGTTGCCTGAAGAAGCGTTCAAGTGGTATCTCGAACTTCGCAAGTATGGCTCCGTGACTCACTCAGGTTTTGGTATGGGTGTGGAACGAGTCGTCGCCTGGATCTGCGGCATCGAACACATCCGCGAGGCAATACCCTTCCCCAGGACGATCAAGAGAGTGTACCCATAAGAAAGTCAAAGGCGACCAAATTGGTCGCCTTTTTTATTTGCGAAGTATAATGAAATAATGACCAGCCTATTCATTTCCTACTCGCGCAAAGACATTGATTTCGCTCGTAAGTTGACCGAAGCTTTCAAAGGTCAAGGTTTGGATTTTTGGATAGATTGGGAAGACATTCCTCCTACCGTGGATTGGTGGAAGGAAATCGAAAAGGGCATCGAAGAAGCAGACATCTTTCTGTTCCTCATCAGCCCCGACTCAGCAAGTTCAAAAGTCTGTAAACAGGAAATCGAAGCAGCTGTCAAGAATGGCAAACGTCTTATTCCACTTGTGGTGCGTGATATCGAAGAGGATGAAGCGCCAAACGAACTCACTCACTTGAATTGGATATTTATCCGTGAGAGTGATGATTTTAAAGCAGCTTTTGATAAATTGATCTCTGCCATTAAGACCGATTACGAGTGGGTACAGATACATCGTCAACTACAAGTGAAGGCTTTGGAATGGGAAAGGAGCGGACACGAGAATAGTTTTTTGTTGAGGGGAAAAGAATTGCAGAATGCCGAACTGCGATTGGCAACAAATTCATCTAGAGAGCCGCGTCCAACGGATCTGCAACGCGAGTATGTTCTCAAAAGCAGGCAAGCAACCGACAGACAGACAGAGACAGGTTACATTTGGCATCGCCATCGCCGGCGTCATCGCATTGGCAGGGCTGGCAGTATTTGGATTCGTACAGGCAGGTCTTGCCACCGAAAGGGGCAATATAGCTCTAACTGCGCAAGCTCAAGCGGAGACTAATGAGAAAGAAGCCTTAAAACAAGCTCAAATATCTCGGGCAGGTGAATTAACAGCACAATCTGCTGCATTGCGCGAGAGGGATTTTTTCACCTCATCATTGTTTGCCGTTGAAGCAAACAATTTATTGGATAATGTACAAACAAAAGGCGCCATTCTAGATTCTGCAAATGCTGATCCACAATTAATACAAATTCTCTCGGCACATATAAGTTCAGTAGATGCCATTGTTATCAGTCCTGACGGAAAATCTTTTGCATCGGCAAGCAGTGATGGCACAATTATCTTATGGGATTTTGAAACTCGCCAACCAATTGGTCAGCCACTTTTTGGGAAAGCACCCATAGCCTTCGGACCAGATAGTAAAACTTTTGCAAATGGCAATTGGGACGATAGCATTACAATATGGGACCTTGTCAAGAGAGAGCCTATTAATCCACCGCTTTTAGGACACACCAATTCTCTTTCCAGCCTGTCGTTCAATCCGTCTGATGGAAAAACTCTAGTTTCCGGCGATCGGGATACTATAAGAATGTGGGACGTAACAACCGGACAGCCCATCTTCAACGAACCTTTCGTTGCCGGAGATGACACTTTTCCAATAACAAACGTAAAGTTCAGCCCGGACGGCAAATCTCTTATTTATGGCTCATTTGATGAGCCCGCTGTCCTCCTTAATGCAGCAACTCTTCAGCGAATTGACCGATCATTTACAGAAGTAGAGCCATATGTATTCTTTTTCAGTATAGTATTCAGTCCTGATGGGGCTATGCTGGCGTCCATCTATGACGATAAATCTATAATTCTGTGGGATGTGGTAACGGGGCAATCTATTGGTCCTCCTTTAACAGGACACACTAGTTTTATAAACAGCTTGGCATTTAGCCCAGATGGTCAATTGCTGGCATCTGGTAGCAATGACAACACTATTATTATTTGGGATGTAGTTGACGGACA
>DATDAG010000508.1:0-3053 GCA_036525495.1 Anaerolineales bacterium | reverse complement strand
GGGTAGATCGATATTGCCCATATCATCAAGAGCGTATCCAAGATCTTCGAGTTTCTGGTGCAGGTGGGCATATCGTATGGCGCTGGGACCCATATCCACCCCGCGGCGATCAGCACCTAGATCGATGGGCACACCGATAATATCAATTTGCATAATGCACTCCCGTAAATATTTCATCCACTTGAGCAGAAAATTCTATTTCTTCATTCACTTTCCGGCTCAGACGAATTGTATAAAATCACGCTATTACGTCCGCTTTCCTTGGCTTGATAAAGCGCCTTGTCTGCCGCATTTAGGATGGCGTCACTGGTTGACCCGTGCATTGGAAAACCTGCAACCCCGGCTGAAAAGGATGTTTTCAAGTGGAGTCCTTCATATTCGATGAACGCATTGGCAAGTTCGTTTCTCCAACTCTCCGCGCGCCGATATGCTGATTCGAGCGGAGCGCTCGGCATGAACACAACAAACTCCTCCCCGCCGTACCGGCATAGCACGTCCCCGCGGCGGATCCGTTCGCCCAGGAATCTAGAGATATATTGCAAAACATAGTCCCCACAGCGGTGACCATACGTGTCATTGAATTGCTTGAAAAAATCAATATCCAGAATCACAACGGAAGCGGGTTTTTCGTTGCGGTCTGCCTGGGCAAGTTCACGGTCCATGGCATCGGCAAGGAAGCGGCGATTGTATACATTTGTAAGCGGATCGCGGATTGCCTGTTCCTGTAACTCCTTACGCAATTGAGTGATCTCATCCAGTTGGGTCTTGAGAGAGTCGTTTGCATGTTGAAGGTCGTTTTCAAGCCATTTGCGATCTGTGATGTCGCGTGCAACGATGACGCGCCCTTCAAGTTGCTTGAAACGATTATATAGGGCAGAAACGCTGATCTCGAGTATACGCGGCGGATCACCGGGAATATGGATATCATCATGCGCTTCGTGCGATATTAGAAAACGGTTGATCAATTCGGGCCACTCGCGAAAGACTTCGATCACTTCCCCGCCAACGATCTTATCGAGGGATTTGCCGAGCGTTTTTTGCGCCTCAGAATTGGCATCCAGCACACGATCCTGCGCATCAATAACGAAGACCATTTCAGGGATATGTTCCAACACCGTATGGCGCGCGATGGGAATCAAATCGAAAAGTCGCAAACCAAAAACGCCCATGCTTAGAAAGAAGGCTGTGATTGTAAACGAGATCGGTGTCAAATCTATGGAGATGGAAAAGTCTGGAATAAAGCGCGGCGCAAGTTGGTAAAAGACATTAACCAACAATGGGATCAACACCGCCAAAACAAGGATAAATACTTGCCGGCGAAATACGTCTTTTACCTGGATAAAACGCCATATGAGTACTCCCATGCCAGTCAAGTTCAGTAGGTACGATTGCATTAAAGACACGAAATACCAGGGTCCCCGCTCGATTACCAACGGTCCGCCATTTTCAGTGACGGGGTATATCGACGAATAAAAGAAGTGGAACCAGTCTGGATTGAACAGTAAAGCCAGAGATATAGCAGGGATAATAAAAAATAATGCGCCAGTGAATCGATTCAACCATTTGTCGAACTGTGCATATTGAATCGTGAACAGGAACCAGAACACGGGCACGGTCAGGATGCCGATATTCTCAAGTTGCAGCCAAAAACGCTTATCATCCAAAGACGGGGAAACCGTGATCATGGAATAGCAAAAAGCCCAGACCGCCAGCATTATCAGCATCCACATCATGGAATCCCGCCCGGGCGCAGGATATTTACGATGCAATCGCACAGCAAGAAATAGCGCAAGCAGTGCGTTAGTTACAAGTACAAGGGCAAACAAAATCCAGCTGGAATCCATCAGGTTTTCTAAAACAAAAAATGACGAGTTTCCCCGTCAGGTGAATTTTACTATGATGTTGGGTTGTTTTAACCGAGAAGAGGAAATGTTTCATAGGGGTGGTTTCCCATCGCCCAATGTTGTTGGGCAGGCACAAGGGCGGGAAGACCCCTCCCCTAGATGTAATTATGCAGTTCGGTAATACCCCACATCCACAGAATATACCTGCCCTCTTTTGATAACCTGTTTCACGAGATTAGTTCCATAACGATACCCCAGGAAACGATAATCAGGCACGGACAGGATCAACAGATCTGCTTGTTTGCCGACTTCGATGGAACCGATCGTATCGGACCTTCGGATTGCGTGCGCCGAATTAATCGTGGAGGCGGCGATGGCTTGGGCGGGCGTTATCCGCATGGCGCGACACGCAAGCGCAATGACAAACTGCATGGACTCGTTCCAGGTGGTGCCGGGGTTGCAGTCGGTGGCGAGGGCGAAGATGCAGTCAGCTTCGATGAATTTTTTAGCGGGGGTGTAATCTTTTTCAGCAAGTCCGAAAGGTGTGCAAGGCAGGGATACGGCAACCGTATCCGATTTTGCGAGCGCGGCAATGTCGTCATCGGAGGTGACAACCAAATGATCTGCCGAAGCGGCTCGCAACTCGGCTCCAAGCGCTGCGCCGCCGAGATTGTCGAATTCGTCCGCGTGGATCTTGATCGGGAATTTCAGCGACACAGCTTTGGTTAAGATCTGACGCGATTGTTCAAGGGTGAAGGCACCCGTTTCGCAGAAGACATCCACAAAGGGCAGCGGTCGGTTCGGCGCATGCGTATCCCACCATTGACAAAGCATCGGCAGCATCGTCTCACAGACAAGATCGGTGTAAGCCTGCGGGTCATCCTTGTATTCGGGCGCGATGGCGTGGGCGCCGAGGAAGGTCAGGGCGAGGTCGAGCGGCGTTTCGTCGTCGAGGGTGAGCAGGGCCTTGAGCAGACGCAATTCGGTGGCGGTTTGCAGGCCGTAGCCCGTTTTGGTTTCGACAGTGGTGGTGCCGTTGCGGAACATGCGCAGCAAACGCGGACGGGTCTGCGCGATGAGCGACTCGATGGATGCAGTACGCGTCGCACGGACCGTGGAGATGATGCCGCCACCCTCAGCCAGAATCTCAAGATAAGGTTTGCCCGCCATCTTCATCTCGAACTCGTTGGCGCGGTCACCGCCCCAAAT